>JABJFE010000013.1 GCA_018662905.1 Flavobacteriaceae bacterium | reverse complement strand
GGAATAGTTGAGCTTTCAATATTTCTATCATTCATCACAACTAAAACATTAGACTCCATTTTTAATATCATAACTTCTTTTCTTTTATTTATAAAATTGCTTTGAAGAAGTGAGATTTCATTTTTTAATTCACTTATTTTTATAATCTTACTATCTACTAAATGGGAGGAGTAAATCATAATTAAACAAATAGTAAATAAAAAAAAGACATAGCCCCAATTTTTAATTGATCCATCATTAATTAAAAATTTTCCTAATATTATTTTCTTTAAACTATTTCTCATATTTTTATTGCAGATCTTAATTTTGCACTTCTAGCTCGACTATTAGATTTAATTTCTTTTGATGATGGAACTATGAATTTGAATTTTTTTTTGAACGGAATATCAGCAATTCCGAATTCATTTTTTGAAGACTCGGATTCAAAACAACCATTTTGAATAAATCTTTTAACAATTCTATCTTCAACGGAATGGTAAGTAATAAAAGAAATTGTTCCACCTTTTTTAACCAAGTTAGGAAGCTGTAATAACACTTCTTTAAGAGCTTGCATTTCTTGATTAACCTCTATTCGTAAAGCTTGATACACTTTAGCAAGAATTTTATTTTCAAATCCTTTAGGGAGAAAAGAATTAAGTATTTCGTTAAGCTGACTAGTTCTAGTTATTTTTTTTAAAGACCTTTCCTTAACAATAGTTTTTGCAATATCTTTTGAATTTCTTAAATCTGCATATTCAAATAGAATATTAGAAATTTGACTTTCTGAATATTCATTTAATATTTGTTGTGCATTAAATGAAGAATTAGTGTTCATTCTCATATCAATAACAGAATCATATCTTATTGAAAAACCTCTTTCAGCACTATCAAATTGATGAGATGATACTCCTAAGTCTGCAAATACACCATCTATATTTAAAATATTATTGTATTTTAAGTTTTGTTCTAAAAATTTAAAATTTTGATTTATTAAAATCAATCTTGAATCATCAATTTTATTATTAATTGCATCTATATCTTGATCGAATGCTATCAATTTACCAGAACGACTTAAGTTGTCTAATATTAATTTTGAATGACCTCCTCCACCAAAAGTTAAATCAACATAAACTCCATCACTTAAAATATCTAGGCTATGGATTGACTCAAGTGGCATTACTGGACTATGATACATCGTTCGACTGATTACCCATTACACTTTCAGATAAATCTGCAAAATTTAAATTTGTATCACTAATAACTTCTTCATAAGAATTTTTACTCCAAACTTCAATTATATTAATAGCAGATGTAAGTACGATATCATTGTTAGAAAAATATAATTTTGATAAATCTTTTGGTATTAATAATCGTCCACTATTATCTAACTCAATAATTCTAACTCCAGCGTTATACCCTCTTATAAAATCATTATTTTTCTTTACAAACCTGTTAAGCTTATTAAGCTTCTGCATGGTTAATTTCCATTCAGAGTAAGGATGAATTTCTAAACAATTTTGAAATACAGACCTCTTAACAATAAAGCTTTCATTTAAATGATTACCTAATTGCTTTTTTAAATTAACCGGAAGCATTAAGCGCCCTTTAACGTCAATCTTACATTCATATGTGCCTATCAGATTTATCACATCAATTTTGGTTTAACTCAAATATATTGAAATTTTACCACATTTTACCACATTTTACCACAATGTTAATAATTTATAATATGTATACAAATAAAGAAGTTAAATAACTCATTTACAATACTTTAAATTTTTTGAGAAGTGGGTTAATAAATAAATAAAGTTGGATTTATTATAATTGTAAATAACTATCTTAGCAATGTGAAAATTTTTAAATAAAAAAGTGGGTAATCTAAATTATATTGAAAATAATAGTTTTAAATACACAGTAGGAGGAGAAGGGGATCCCATAATTGTTCTACATGGATTAATGGGAGGGTTAGGAAATTTTAAAGGGTTTTTAGAAAAATTTCCTGATTTAGGCTATCAAGTTTTCATGCCCGAATTACCTATTTATTCTGCATCGCTTCTAGATACTAATGTTAAGTTTTTTGCAAAATATATTAATACTTTCATTAAAAAATTAGGATTGAAAAAAGTGATTTTAGTAGGGAATTCTTTAGGAGGGCATGTTGCATTAGTTCATGCGAAATTATTCCCATTAAACACCAAAGCTCTAGTATTAACAGGCAGCTCTGGATTATACGAAAATGCTATGGGTGATACTTATCCAAGAAGAGGTGATTATGATTTTATAAAAAATAAAACACAAAATGTTTTTTATTCACCAGAAATAGCTACAAAAGAAGTAGTTGATGAAGTATTTGAAGCTGTTAATGACAGAAGAAAAGTTTTAAAAATATTAGCAGTTGCAAAAAGTGCAATAAGACATAATATGGCTAAAGACCTCCCTAAAATAAGTATACCTACAGCATTAATTTGGGGAGAAAATGATAGTGTCACTCCTCCCGAAGTGGCAAAAGAATTTAATAAACTATTACCAAATTCAAAATTGTTTTGGTTTGAAAAATGTGGTCATGCTCCTATGATGGAACATCCAGAAAAATTCAATAACACGGTTTATGAATGGTTCATAGAAAACAAACTATGACATATGAAAATTTTATCCTCAAGCTTTATTAAAAGTAGCTCAAAATCAATAGACTGTCCTGATCAAAAATTTAATGAATTTGCGTTTATAGGAAGATCGAATGTAGGTAAATCTTCATTAATAAACTCATTAACAAATAGCAAAAAATTAGCTAAAATTTCCGGAACGCCTGGCAAAACATTACTAGTCAATCATTTTTTAATAAATAAAAAATGGTTTTTAGTTGACTTACCCGGTTATGGTTTTGCAAGAAAATCAAAAAAAGAAAAAAGAAAAATTGAAGAAATAATAACAGATTATTTTTTAAATAGAACTAGTATTAAATTAACATTTGTACTTATAGACATACGCTTAAAGCCTCAAAAAATTGACATAGAATTTATGCTATGGCTTAACCAAAATAATATTCAGTTTAAAATTATTTTTACAAAAGCTGATAAATTAAACAAAAAAGAATTTATTGAAAATCCAGAAAAATATCTTGAAATTTTATTTAATGATATTGGTATTCATCCAGAACATTTTGTTAGCTCATCAAAGTCAAAATTAGGTCGAGACGAAATTTTACAAACTATTTCACTAGAAATAAATTCTACGAAAGTTTAATATTTAGATTTTCGGCAAAATAATCACAAAACTGCTTAAAAGAATCTGTCATTTTTTCATTATTTGTTGATCTAAAATATGTGTCACTCATGCTAACTAATGTTTGATGAAAAAAAACATTCATTTGATCTACAGGCATATCTTTTGTCCATAAATCAATCTTCAAAGTTTCTTGAGGTTTGTGATCCCAAACTGATAAAAAAACTGCTTTAGAATCTTTATTAGAAACCCCCCCATCAGTAGCAGACCAAGATATTTTTTCAGGAATTTGATTTTCATCTAATTCTACATTGAAGGAAATTTGAGTTTTTTTCATTATTTGAATGGTTTATATTTTGAACTTTTAAAGATAGTATAATGATCTAAACCTCCTAACTCATTTAGATTTATATTGTTGTTTGTCATATACGAATCTACAATTTTATAACCAAGCCAACGTCCAATTGCACCCGGAGATTGTTTGTCAATATCTAGATTAAATTTTGAATATGGTGATTCCGACAAAAACCTAGATCTAAGATCAATATCAGTACTAAAAAAATATTCATTTTCTACAAAAAAGGACCAAATTTCAAATTCATTTTCATTTGTCCATTTCATTTTTTCAAGCGTAGTGTTAAATATGACCCAATCTTCTTCATTAATATTTAATAATTTATTTAAATAAAGAATCTTTCCATATTCAATCATCTTATAAATTAAAGTTCTATCATCTTCGCCGCTAACATATCCTTCTGAAATCTTAAAGGCAATATCATTTACTATGAATGATTTATCCATTCTTCTTGAAATATAACTAGGTAGATCTGTATAATAATTAGATCCAAAATACAAATTCAAAGAAATAAACAAATAAGGCCCACTATAAATCATTCTATCCTTAAAATCACTTTTAGTAATAAGTGTAAAAATTTTTGGAGAATTGAAATTTTCTAAAATATTTTTTGCATTATTAAATATTGATTTTAATTTTAAAGAACTAAAGTCGTAATCTTTAAACTCAATAATAGATTTATTATAAAGAGATATTTCAACTGAATCATTAATTTTATTTATCCAATTTGATTTAGGAAATTGACTTGGAAATAGAAAAGGATACTTATAAATTAAATTATCTAGTTGTTTTTCATCAGAATTATAAAATTGTTTTTCAAATCTAACAACATCAATATCTAAATCATTGTTTACATCTTTACAACCTATTATAAAAAAAACAAATAAAATTACAGTGAATATCTTATTATAATCCATTAATTTTGTGTGTAAAACTTTAGCAAATTTAATATAAAGTCAATAAATATTTATAAATGAAATACGAAATAATTGCAAATAATATAATTCAGTGGTTAAAAGATTATGCTGAGAAATCCAAAATCAATGGATTTGTCGTCGGAATTTCAGGTGGAATTGATTCTGCACTAACATCTAGTTTATGTGCAAATACTGGTCTACCTACATTATGTATTGACATGCCTATTTTACAAAGCGAAGATGAAGTGAAAAGAGCTTCTAAGCATATAACATGGTTGCAAAATAAATTTGATAATGTATCACACAAATCTATAGATCTAAACAATGTGTTTTTATCTTTTAAAAGTACTGTTGAAGAAGAAAGTGATGAAAATAATTTTTTAACATTAGCTAATTCAAGATCTAGAATCAGGATGACAACATTATATTATTTTGCTGGATTACATAATTTCTTAGTTGCTGGTACTGGAAATAAAGTTGAAGATTTTGGAATTGGCTTTTATACAAAATATGGAGATGGAGGTGTAGATATTAGCCCTATAGCTGATTTAAACAAAACAGATGTTTTTGAAGTCTCGAAAACACTTGGTGTAATAGACGAAATCATAAAAGCAAAACCTACAGATGGATTATGGGATGATGGCAGGACTGATGAAGATCAAATTGGAGCAACTTACAAAGAACTGGAATGGGCAATGAAACAAAAAGATCTTAAAAAACAACTAGATGATTTTAAAGGGAGAGAAAAAGAAGTTTTTAAAATTTTAACAAAATTTAATCAACAAAATCTTCACAAAATGATTCCCATACCAATTTACAAGATACCAGAAAATTTAAAATAGCTACAAAACCCTATTTAACTTTTTAGATAATAGTGTTTTTAATTTGTGATATTCACCGATTTCCTCCAATATTTTATCGTTTTCTAAACTGTCTTTAGTTTCTTCTTTCAACTCTTCAACTTTTTTATTTATTAAAAAAGTTCTTAAACTTAATATAGTCTCAGAAACTAATTGACTAACTACTTTGTCCTTATGTTTAACAAAAATATCCTTACTTAACCAGTCATGAAGTTCATATTGGTCTTCGTTCATTAAAATCCCAGTAACATGATTTGCTAGCTCCTGGTTTAAGTTATTTAAAAAAATTTCTAAAATTAACTTTTGATTTTTTTGAAATTCACTAATAATTTTTTCATAAATAATTTTAAAAGATTCGTTGGTAAATTCAATTTCATCTTGCTGTAGGTCTAAAAATATTTTTTCATAAACCAAAGAACTTACAGTGATAGGCTCCAATACAACATTGCCTTCTTTATCATTTTTTAGTATAAGTTCTTCAAAATTTTCTTTTTTATTTCCATACAATAACAGGATTTCAATAATTTTCTTTTCTAATTCAAACAGTAAATTAACCTCTTTATTTTTTGATGTTTTTTGAACCTTAGCTATCCTTTTTTTTGAAATAGAATGAATTTCGTTTTTTGTTTTCTGAGCTAAAGAATTAAACAAAACTTCTTCTGAAATATCCATGATAGAAGAGCAATGCTTTATGTATATTTCTTGCTTTATTCTGTCTGGAATAATAGAAATACTATTAATAATTTCGTTAATAGTGTTTGCTTTAGAAATAGGGTCATTTTTAGAGTTTTCAGCTAAAATTGATGCTTTAAATTGTATAAAATCTTGTGAATTATTCTTTAGATAGTCGTCGATTTCCTCAAATGACTTATCCTGACTATAACTATCAGGATCTTCGCCATTTGGAAATGAACAAACATTTACATTTAAGCCTGCAGTTAAAACTATATCAATTCCTCTTAACGTAGCATTAACACCTGCTTTATCACCATCAAAAAGCATGGTAACATTTGAAGTCAATCTTCTAATTAAAGTAATTTGATCAATAGTTAGTGCAGTTCCAGACGATGAAACTACATTCATTATACCTTTTTGATGTAACTGAATGACATCAGTGTAACCTTCGACTATAAAACAATTATCAAGCTTTGCAATTTCCTGTTTTGCATAAAATATTCCATACAATATTTTACTTTTATTATATATTAAACTCTCCGGTGAATTAAGATATTTAGCTGTTTTAAGCTGGTTGTTTAAAATTCTACCTCCAAAACCAAGAGTTCTACCGGACATACTATGGATTGGGAAGGTCACCCTTCCCCTAAACCTATCAATTGATTTTCCATTTTGAAAAATTGACAAACCAGATTTTTCTAAAAAAATTGGATCATATCCGTTTTTAATTGCTTCTGTTGAAAAATAATTTAATTTATCAGGAAGATATCCTAAATCATACTTTTTAATAGTTTCATTACTAAAACCTCTTTCTTTAAAATAAGAAAGCCCTAAAGTCTTTCCCTCATCAGAATTCAATAAAGTATTACTAAAAAAGTCTTTTGCGTACTCAGAAACTATAAATAAGCTTTCTTTTTCTGAAGCTTTTTCTTTATCCAATGAACTTACTTGAGTTTCTTCAATTTCAATATTATATTTTCTAGCTAAATATTTAATAGCTTCCGGATAAGTGAAGTGTTCATGCTCCATCAAAAATGCTACTGCATTACCTCCTTTACCACTACTAAAATCTTTCCAAATTTGTTTAACAGGAGATACTACGAAACTTGGAGTTTTTTCATTTGAAAACGGACTTAATCCTTTAAAATTAGAACCAGATTTTTTTAATTGCACAAACTCACCCACAACCTCTTCTACCAGAGATTGCTCAAAAACCTTATCTATTGTTGTTTTAGAAATCAATTTTTTTATAAAGTATTAATTTAAACAAAAAATATTATTTAAATAAATTAGTAATTTCTTTCAATTACGTATTTAATTAGTTTTTTTAAACTCTCTTTAAACTCGTTGTCTTCAAAATATTTCAAATCATCAATTGCTGATTTATAAAATTCATTAATTTTATTTTGAGTATAATCTATCCCACCAATTTCAGTTACATAATTGATAATATCTTTTATAGCTTTATCATTACTGTTTTTAACTGAATTAATAAGCCATTTTTTTTTAGAATGTGACGAGTTATTCAAAGCATAAATCAGCGGAAGAGTCAGCTTTTTTTCTTTTATATCAATTCCTGTTGGTTTACCTATTTTTTTTGTTCCGTAATCAAATAAGTCGTCTTTTAATTGAAAAGCAATACCTATCTTTTCTCCTAGTTTATAAAGTTTACTAATTTGAATTTTGGAAGAATTTGAAGCAGCAGCTCCTAATGCACAGCAAGAAGCTATTAATGAAGCTGTTTTTTTAGTGATTATATTAAAATAAGTTTTTTCATCGATATCTAATCTTCTAGTTTTTTCTATTTGTAAAAGCTCACCCTGACTCATATCCTTGACTGATTTAGAAATTATTTTTAGTAAATCAAAATCATCATTATCTATACAAAGTAACATTCCCTTAGACAATAAAAAATCTCCAACCAAAACAGCAATTTTATTTTTCCATAAAGCATTTAATGAAAAAAACCCCCTTCTTTTATCACTAGAATCAACTACATCATCATGAATTAATGTAGCGGTATGAATCAGTTCAATTATAGAAGCTGCGCGATAAACTTTTTCATCAATAACTCCATTTTTAGACATCATTTTTGCAGTTAAAAAAACAAACATTGGCCTCATTTGCTTTCCTTTTCTCTTTACAACATAGTGAGTAATTCTATTTAACAACGGGACATCAGATATCATAGAGCTTGAAAATTTCTCCTCAAAAAGATCCATTTCTTTTTTAATAGGTGATTTGATTTTCTCTAAAATTTTCATAAAACTATTCTAACTTATTTGCTAATTGTCCACATGCCGCATCAATATCCTTCCCTCTTGATTTACGAATTGTTACAGGTATTTTATTCTTTTCAAGTTTGCTAACATACTGATTAATAGCTTTATTATCTGCTGACTTAAAAAGCTTATTATCAGTTGTATTATATTCAATAAGATTAACCTTAGAAGGGGAAGATTTACAAAATTTCACTAATGCATTAATATGCTCATCATTATCATTAATCCCTTCCCAAACTATATATTCATAAGTTACAATTTTATTTGTTTTAAAATTCCAATATTTGACTGCTTCTAAAAGATCCTCTAATGGGAATTTTTTAGAAAAAGGCATGATTTCATTTCTAGTTTTTTCTATGGCTGAGTGTAAAGAAATTGCTAAATTAAATTTTACATTATCATCAGCCATCTTAATGATCAATTTTGAAATGCCAGATGTAGATACAGTTATTCTTTTAGGTGACATACCTAAACCTTCTTTACTTGTTATTTTATCAATCCCTTTAATCACATTACTGTAATTCAAAAGAGGCTCACCCATTCCCATAAAAACTATATTAGAAATTGGTCTATCATGATATTTTATGCTTTGTGAATTGATAGTAACTGCTTGATCATAAATCTCATCAGGATTTAAATTTCTTATCCTGTTCATCTTTGAAGTTGCACAAAATTCACAATCTAAACTGCAACCTACTTGACTAGAAATACATGCAGTTGTTCTTGAATTTGTAGGAATTAAAACCGACTCAACTAAAAGATTATCATATAAGGATATCGCATTTTTAATAGTTCCATCATTACTTTTTTGGAACTTATCAATTTTAATGTGATTAATTACAAATTTACTTTTCAATAAATTTCTTAGTTCTAAAGAAACATTTGTCATTTCATCAAATGATAAACAAGATTTTTTCCAGAGCCAATTATAAACTTGGCTAGCTCTGTAAGACGGCATATTGTTAGTTTCAAAAAAAGAAGTCAGCTCTTCAATTGTTAAAGATCTAATATCTTTTTTTTCATTCATTTTTCAAAACTTATATAATCAACATAGCATCACCATAAGAATAAAAATTATATTTTTCTTTAATAGCGACTGAATAGGCTTCTTTAATAAAGTCAGGACCAGCGAATGCTGAAGCCATCATTAATAGGGTAGACTTAGGTGTATGAAAATTAGTTATCATTGAATCGGCTATCCTAAAATCATAAGGTGGAAAAATAAACTTATGAGTCCAACCACTGTATGGATTTAACGTTCTAACAGACGAAACAGATGATTCAATTCCTCTCATAGATGTAGTTCCTACAGCACATATTCTTTTTTTATTTGCTTTAGCCCCATTAATTACATTACAAGCCTTTTCATTTATAAATAACTCTTCAGAGTCCATTTTATGTTTAGACAAATCTTCAACTTCAACAGGATTAAAAGTTCCAAGTCCAACATGCATAGTTATTTCAGCAATATTAATTCCTTTAATTTCTAGCTTTTTTAACAAGTGTTTTGAAAAATGCATTCCTGCTGTAGGTGCAGCTACCGCCCCTTCATGTTTTGCATATATTGTTTGATATCTTTCCTTGTCAAAACTCTCT
>JABJFE010000097.1 GCA_018662905.1 Flavobacteriaceae bacterium | reverse complement strand
TTTAATAAAGTAATTGATGTATTAGTAAAGAAAGTTTTATTACCACCCCTTTCTTTGCTTTCAGATGGAATAAATTTAGAGAGTAAAAAAATAATACTTAGAGAGTCTCAAACTAATAGCGAAGGTGAGTTTTTGATTGAAGAAGTGGCCATAAGGTATGGACAATTCGTAGAAACCTTTTTAGATTTTTTAATCGTTGGATTTACAATTTTTATGGTGGTTAAATTTATAAATAGACTTAATAAAAAAGCTGAGGATCCAACTGATAAATCAATATCTACTCCTAAAAACATTCAATTACTTATGGACATGAACTCTTTACTAGAAGAGCAAAATCGTATTTTAAAAGAAAAAAAATAAATTATTCTATTATTGAATCATACACAAGGCCTCTAAATTTATCAGCTAACTTCAATTTATAAGTTTCGAAAGATTGTGTCATGTATATGTAAACCATATTTTCTTTGGGATCAACTCTAAAATAAGTGCCAAACATTCCACCCCAACCAAAAGTTCCTTTTGATCCAAATTTAGTTTCATCCTCTTTTACAACTTCAAATCCTAATCCAAAACCTTTCTTTTTCCCAAAAACTAATTTTTTGTATTTAAGACCTAAAGAGTGATCTTCTTTCATCAAATCCAGAGTGCTTTTTTTAATTATTTGCTCTCCATTTGAAAATCCATTGTTTAAAAGCATCACGGAAAACTTAAGATAATCCTCAGTTGTAGAGAGTAACCCACCAGAACCATTTAACAAAATTACTTTGTCTTTAAATGGAGAATTAGACTTATTATCAAATGACACAAGTTCTTTGTTCTCTCCAACCACATATAAAGTTGTCAATCTGTCTATTTTATTTTTTGGAAGTTCAAAAAAAGTGTCATCCATTTTCAAAGGATCAAAAATATTCTTCTTTAGAAAGACATCTAATTTTTGCCCAGATAAAACCTCAATTAAATAACCGCAAATATCAGTTGATGAGCTATACCACCAAGTAGTCCCTGGCTCAAATTTTAAGGGAGTTTTTGCAGCATCTTTAGTATATTCTTCTAAGTTCATATTGATGACCTTTCTGTAATCCTCAGGCCCTTTAAAATTTAGACCTGCAGAGTGTCTTAATAAATCGATTACTTTAACATGATTTTTTACAGGCTTTGTTTTCTTTCTTTTTTTAACTGTTAAGTTTTTGAATTCGGGAATATATTTATAAACAGGATCATTCAATTTAAATTTTCCTTCTTCATATAACTTCATAAGTGCAAGGGAAACAATAGGCTTTGTCATTGACGCTATTCTAAAAATATCATCACTTTTAAGCGCATTATTTTCTGAAATATCTGAACTACCATAGCTATCAAAATGAATTAGTTTTCCGTTTTTAACAATTGCAGTTTGGATTGCAGAAAGTTCATTATTGTCTACGTAGCTGTGCATTGCCTGGTTTAAAAGCATTAATTTTTCAGATGAAAATCCTTGTGATTCAGGAGAAGAAATTTCAAAATTTGACTGAGCATTTAAAAAAATACTAGTAAATAATAAAAAGACTATTTGCAGTTTGTATAGAGAGTTTTTTAATAACAAAATATGAGGTTTAATATTGTCCTAAAATTTATTAAAAAAAAAGCACATAAATTCAATTTTTAATATATTTTTGCCGGAATTTTTTAATTAAAGTATACAATGAAAAACCAGGACAACGGAAACGCTCAATTAAATTCTCTAAGAAATGATTTTAATGATAGAATTGGAACTAAATCATATTTAGGCAGAACTAAAAGAGTTATGTGGACAGGCGTAAGAAGATTTAGAAGTATTTAATCTATTTATCAAGCACCCATTTTTTTGGGACTCTAACAAATACATTTTTTGTGTAGTTGTCTTTTTCAAAAAAAAGACCTACGTCTCCATTCTTTAGTTTTGTCATAGAGGAATATGCTGAACTTCCCTTATAGATTGTTTTATTATTTTTCCAACTCATCCCTTGATCATAACTAATACTTAATGAAAGGTTTTTTCTTTCATTTGAATCAAAAGCATTGGAAAATAAAAGCAATTTTTCAGAGCTTATGTTGTAATTTATTATACTCGCATTACAAGCAGGATCTGACAAGTCTTTATTTTCAAAAGAAAGCCAACTTTTGCCTTTATCTTTTGAGATATGAGAATATCTGAATTTATTTGAGTTTACTCTGGAATTTACAAGCCAATCTCCATTTGATAGTTCAATGATTTTAGACTCATCACCTGGTTTTAAGGGGTAATCAATTAAAAACCAGTTCTTTCCATGATCGTTGCTTCCAAAAACATGTGTTCCTTTATTTAAATTTACTAAACAATGTAAAAGAATTCCGTCTTCAGATTGTATTCCTCTTCCTGATGTGATGAACATAAAATCATTTTTCCATTCTTTTTTAGTTATTTGATCTGTAATATCTTTAGGGCTAGACCAACTTTCCCCGTTGTCATTACTTTTAATAACCATAAATCTATAGATGTCTTTGGCCTTATCAAGGTTCATATAATTATAAAAAAGAAAAATATCTTTAGTTTGCCTGTCGACTATCATTGAAGGATCGGATGCAGATTCACCAATTGGATAATCAATAATTCTTTCAATTTTAGTCCATGTTTTTCCATCGTCATAACTTTTTCTAAGAACTATATTTATATTTCTGTTCCACTTTAAATCTCCACACGTGTTATTGCGCTCATCAATTGCAGCAATTAAAATTCCATTTGTTGAGGTAACAATTGAGGGGATTCTGTAGCATGCTATTTCAGAGTTTAAAGAACTATCAAATAGATTTTCAAAAATTAGTTCCTGAGAAAAACTTAATGTTCCAAATAATAGAATTAAAATTTTGAATAGATATTTCATTTTTTGATTAAGATGTCAATTAATTTACTTCTTACATTATTTTCATAAAACGATTGATTTTCTCTACTGGGATAAACTCTATTTGTTAAAAAAACAATTGTTAGCTTCTTGTCGGGATCAACCCAGAACATTGTTCCAGTAAAACCCGTATGTCCAAAACTGTTTTTAGACAGATTTTTATTTGGATATTCTCCGTATTCAATACTAGAATAAGGTTTATCAAATCCTAA
>JABJFE010000014.1 GCA_018662905.1 Flavobacteriaceae bacterium | reverse complement strand
GGCTATTAGACCTACTAATTTTGAAAAAAGACAAGTTAACATGGAATCTGATCAAATTAAATTATATAATTTAATTTGGCTTAGAACTATAGCATCACAAATGAGTGATGCAATACTTGAAAGAACCATATTAAAGATATCTTCGGATAAATATGAAAATCAGTTTACATGCAAAGGGGAAATAATTCAATTTGACGGATTTTTAAAAGTTTATATTGAAGGAACTGATAACAATGATAGTGAAGACAATCAAGGTTTATTACCCAACCTTCAAAAAGGAGCTAAATTATCGAGTAACTCAATTTTAGCAACGGAGAAGTTTAGTAGACCCCCATATAGATACTCTGAAGCTTCATTAGTTAAAAAGCTGGAAGAATTAGGGATTGGACGTCCTTCAACATATGCTCCAACAATTACAACTATCCAAAACAGAAAGTACGTAGTTAAAGGAAGTTATGAAGGTCACGAAAGAAATTACAGACAATTGTTTTCTGAGAATAATGAAATTAAAATTTCTTTATTAACCGAAAATACAGGATCAGATAAAGGTAAGTTAGTGCCAACCGAAGTTGGGATGATTGTTACTGATTTTTTAGTAAATAATTTTCAAAATATTTTGAATTATAACTTTACTGCAAGTGTTGAGCAAGATTTTGATAAAATTGCTAACGGCGACATTGAATGGACCAGTATTCTTAAAGATTTCTACGGCCCATTTCATGCTACAGTTGAAGATGTTCAACAAAATGCAACCAGAGAAACTGGGGAGAGAGTTCTTGGAGTTGATCCGGTTAGCGGAAGAAAGGTTAGTGTAAGGCTTGGTAAGTTTGGTCCAATGGCACAAATTGGCACTGTTGACGAGGAGGAAAAACCAATATTTGCTGGTTTACTACCAGATCAAATGATAAGTAAAATTACATTTGAAGAAACGCTTCAACTTTTTAAGCTACCTTGTTATTTAGGAGATTTTGAAGATCAAAGCGTAGAATCAAACGCTGGTAGGTTCGGACCATATGTAAAACATAATAATGTATTTGTGTCTCTTCCAAAAGGATTAAGTCCACTCGAAGTTTCTTTAGAACAAGCTATTGAACTTATTCAAGAAAAAAGAAGAATTGATGCTCCAATTGCTAGTTATGAAGGTTTTGATGTTAGTAAAGGAAAAGGAAGATTTGGTCCGTTTATTAAATGGAATGGTTTATTTATTAATGTAAATAAATCTTATGATTTTGATAATCTTTCTGAAAATGATTGTTTTGAGTTGATTGAATTTAAGAAGAAAAAAGAAGCCGAAAAACTTTTAAAAGTATGGGACGATCAAGGTATTCGTCTAGAAAAAGCAAGATGGGGTCGTTTCAATTTAATTAAAGGAAAAGTTAAAATTGAATTTCCAAAAGGAACAGATTTAGATAAGTTTAATGATGATAATGTAGCTGATTTCTTTAAAAAGAAAAAAACAAAAAAATCTAAATCAAAAAAATAGTTATGATAAATGGCTATTTATGTCCATTAAGTGAAGATCTTATTGAATTTAAAAGTAACCTTAGTCGTGGCACATTGGGTTCCAACATTACTTTGTATAATTCTGAAAAGACAGATTACTCATCAATAGATATAGCGATAGTTGGTTTAAATGAGTATAGGAATTCTGATGAAATTAGTGATGAATCTTTAAATTTAGAAAATTTTAGAAGAGAATTTTACAGTTTATTTTATGGAAATTGGAGTGCTAATATTTTAGATCTTGGAGATGTTATCTCAGGTAAAAGTTTCAGTGACACCTATTATGCTGTTAATTCAATTCATCAAGATTTAATTAATCAAAACATTGTTGTTATTTTTATTGGAGGAGGTCAAGATTTTACTTTTCCTATTTATCAATCTTTGTCAAAAAAGCTTAATAAAGTAAATATTAGTTCAGTTGACAATAAGTTTGATTTTGGAAAAATTAAAAAACAATTTAGTTCAAGCTCCTACATGTCTAAAATTATAATGGACAAAAAAAACTCGCTAAATCATTTTTGTAATTTAGGATATCAAACATTTTTAAATTCTCAAGAAGAAAT
>JABJFE010000015.1 GCA_018662905.1 Flavobacteriaceae bacterium | reverse complement strand
TTGGAGCTTCTTTGTCTTTTAAAGATAAAGTTGAGAACCAGTCGTTTCTTGCTGTTACTGTTAAGAAAGCCCAGTCTTGGAATCCAAATTCTGCAGAACCATATACTGACTCAATTTGCTTTTCCCAAGAATTATATCCAGTAGATTGATTTTTAGTGTTCTTAACATTTATTAAAAATGGAACAATAAAATCTCCACCAATAACTAAAACCATTTCCATGTTTTGGTAGTTTGTTCCTATCCCAACAAATGCAGTTAAAGATAAATCATCAACGATTTGTAAATTGTCTGTACCTAAAAACGCATCAGCATCGTATTGTTTGAAATTTCTTGATTGTTCATTAATAGAACCCATTGGTTGAAATCTTGTACCGTAGGGTGTAGAGTTTGTTTTTCTATAAGAATATCTGTCTCCACCAATTCTACCTCTTAAATATAAATAATCAGTAACGTCATATCTTGCATTAACAGCACCTATAAATCTTTCCTTCTTAGAAGAGTTGATAAACTTATAAGCTGACCACCATGGATTTGTTAAATAAATATTTTCAGAGGTACCAAGTTCAGTACCATCAGCAAGCGCACCCATACCGTCCTCACCAGTCATCGTACTAATATCTAATGAATTTGCAAAATAACGTGCCGGCCAGTTTGAATTCCCCGGACCATCTGCCATTTGTGGATTTCCTACCTGATTTTCTAAAACATATTTCATGTTTACATCAACAGATATTTTATCTCCAAATTTATTAGAGTTGTTAACCGAAAATGAATTTCTTTTTAGAGACGAATTTGGAGTAACATCTTTATTATCCAAATTAGTTGCAGAAAAACGAGTATTCGAATTTTCATTTGCAGTTGAAACAGAAATAGTATTAGTGTAAGTTTCACCTACTCTATAAAATTTATCTTGATTATCTCCAGTGTAAGAGTATGGTCTTGATACGCCATCAAATTGTTCTTTCATTGATCCATCAAGTTTTGCTCCCCAACTATCAAAAGTTCTGTTAGCAAACCCAGTAGTGTGAACACCATCACGACCTTGACCGTACATTGTTTGAACATCTACTAAACTGTTGTTTAGAATGTCAAATTGCATTGTTGTATTGTACTCAACACCAATTCCTTTAGCACCAGCTCCACTTTTAGTATTAATTAAAATAACACCATTAGAAGCTCTTGATCCATAAAGTGCTGCAGCTGCACCACCTTTTAAAACAGAAACTGATTCAATATCGTCTGGGTTAATACTAGAGATACCATCTCCGTAGTCAGTACCACCCCACATACCAGCAGCTCCTAAGTTGTCATTGTTGATAGTAATTCCATCAATAACGTATAAAGGCTGATTGTTTCCATTTAGCGAGCTAGCTCCACGAATAACAACTCTACTTGAACCTTTAGCTCCCATTGCAGAACCAGTTACCACAACTCCGGCAACCTTTCCTTGTAAGGAATTAATAGCATTAGTTGATTTGTTTGAGCTTAGTTCTTCACCATCTACTTGAGTAATTGAATACCCAACCGCTTTCACGTTTCTTTTTACACCAAGTGCAGTTACTACAACTTCAGATAAAGCGTTATCTGGTTGTAAAGAAACATTAACCGTTGCAGAAGATCCGACAACTACTGATTGATTTGAATATCCAACAAAGCTAAAAACAAGGGTATCCCCGCTTGAAGCGTTAATTGAATAATTACCATCGAAATCAGTTGAAACTCCATTTTGAGTTCCTTCGACTAAAACAGTAGCTCCAGGAAGAGGCACACCGTTATCGTCGGTTACTGTCCCACTAATTGATTGAGCTTGAACGGAAAAACCGAAGGCAAACATCAATAAGAAAGAGGACAAAATTGTTAAAAATTTTGTTTTCATAAATATTTAGTTTTGTTTAAATCAGTACTAATTTAATAAAATCATTAACACTTTTTTAACATATTCGTAAATAATTTAAAATATTTCGACTAAAGTGGAATTTATTACGATCAACGATTATCTGAAAAACCTTCTTAAAACTGATCAAACATTTGAAAGCGAATGTTTTAAAAATAATTTATACAAAAACTATAAGAAAAGAATCTCATCAACAAATAACCAAGCGTATTCGCCTTGAGCAGGGTGCCCTTTTGGGAGATTTTTATTGCTTTTTATAACAAGCTTTAGCTTTTCTGATTTTTGAGTTATTGGAATTTTAAAAAACTTCACAAGATCTGTAGCACCTAAAACAGAAGGTTTATAGTCTTTTGAATAAATTAATTTATCTTGATTTCCAGTAATATCATAAAGTTCTATACTACTTGGAAACATAATATAAGATCCTAGCGATTCTAAAGCGTGTATACCAATTCCAGAATGTGACTTTCCGTTTAAATCTATTTCTAACACCAAATCTCCTGAATTTCGTTCGTTAACACCTTTTTTGTAATCTTGAGTACGAATAAAGCCGTTCCAATGACCATCTCTGAAATTGATATCCCCAACAATTCCATCAAATAATTTTTTAGGGTTTTTGTACCTGTTATCTGGGGCAGTTTTTAGCACATAATCTTTTAAAATCCCCTCTACTTTAACAAAATCTACAGTTCCTATTTTACTGTCTAACCAACCCTTTTTAAAGGCTTTTGCCTTAAGATTTATAGTGCTAGAAATAAAAAATGGATTGGTATATATAGTAGACAAAGAGTCTGGATCTTCTCCATTAATAGTGTACCTAATTGTGGGATCTCCTAAAGGCTTATAAAACTCTATTTTTATAGAATCCGAAAACATTGTTTGTTCTGATATGGGCTCAGGAGAGGACAATGGAACTCCCTTAGCAAAATCACTTACTCCAAAATTTAAATTAACAGAATACAAGTCCGTAAGCATTTGTTGATTTTCATTGTTTAAATTGGTATTCCACAAGTAGACATTTTTTAACTCATTATTTTGTAACAACTGCTTTAAACCTTCAAAACTTATATCCGTATTATTTAAATTAAGACTTTCTACAGAGGAACTGACCGATAATAAACCATTATCAGTAATACTAGTATTATTAATTTTTAAATATTTTAAATTTTCGAAAGATTTTAAATCATAAATCAAATTGTCGTTTAAATTGGAATTACTTAAATCTAATTTGATTAACTGTGTTTTAACTTTTGACAAAGCATTTAAATGTTTTGATTTTAAAACTGTACCTAAAAATTTAGCTTCTAAATAATTATTTGAAACACTATTTCTTTCGAGTCTAAAATTAAGCTCTAATAATTTTTCAAGATCTTTTTTTCTGGGTGGATCCACTTTTTCTAAATCAACCTTAATAAAAGAATTAACAATTTCTTGTTCGGATTTTTCAAAAGACACAAATGAATTAAACGACTCGAATTCTGCACCTTTATCTATCCATATTCTAAGCAACTCTATTTCATTTTCTGTAAGCTGAGAGTTTCCATCAGGTGGCATGTGCATTTCATCTTCCATTGGAAGGTTTGGATAATTGTATAAATGACTTGATTCAGGGTCAAAAGAGACTAATATACTGCCTGATTCACCTCCTTTTAAAATTGATTCTTTTGAATTCAGTATTAAATCTCCTTTAGATTTATTTTGATTATGACATTTAACACATTTATTATCTAAGATTGGCATTACAATACTTGTGTACAGGTTTAGACTATCAACACTAGCTTGATTACTAGTTTTGCTGAAATCTGGTAATTTTAAATATTCACTTCCGTGTGTTATTTGTCCTCCAAAATGTCCTGTTACTGACAATAGAACAATCGTAATTAAAAACACTCCGTTGAAATATTTTATATGTGTAGTGGTTTTATGAATCCACAACAAAAGTCCTATAAAGAGAGTCGTAGAAATCCCAAGCCACATGTGCCTCTCTATTAGATCACCTGAAAAATCATCACCTAAATAAAGAAAATACCCAAGCATGGCGCTTAAAACAGAAAATACAAATGAAAACAATAATCCAAATCTTATAGGAATTGTATAATTTGATTTAAAAAACTTCTCAAGAAGAACAAGACAAAACGTTAAGTATAATGCCCCAATTGGCAGGTGCAAAACAACAGGATGAAATTTGCCTAAATAATTTAAAATTTCCATTATCCTATTTCATATTTAGCGTCAATTAGTAAATCCTTGTTTTTCTGGTCGCATAGAGAATAATTAAATCCCTTTCTTAAACTATAACCAGCGTATTCTCCATTTTTATTAATTGCTATAAATCCAACTTGAAGGTAATCCCATTCAGGTCCAGACTTATGGATTTTTGATATCCTTTTTACTATTGTTTTACATGCTTCTAAAGGCGAAGCACCTTGTCTCATTAACTCAACAACCATGGCGCTTCCAGAGGTTTTTATAATGGCTTCTCCTAGTCCAGTAGCAGCAGCAGCTCCAACCTCATTGTCTAAAAATAAACCTGCTCCAATTATAGGAGAATCTCCAACTCTGCCGTGCATTTTCCAAGCTGCGCCACTAGTTGTACAGGCGCCATACAAATCGCCAACATCATCAATTAATAACATGCTGATTGTATCGTGATTTTCAATATTTATAACAGGCTTATAGTTGGATTTTTCTTTCCAATTCAGCCAATCTTTTTTTGAATCATCAGTCAATAAGTTTTCTTGCTTGTATCCTTTTGAAATTGCAAAATCCAAAGCTCCCTTTCCAGAAAGCATAACATGTGGAGTGTCTTCCATGACATGTCTTGCAACTGAAATAGGATGTTTAATATTCTGTAAAAAACTTACCGATCCGCAATTACTGTTTTTATCCATTATACAAGCATCCAATGTGACAATACCTTCTCTGTCTGGATATCCTCCATAACCCACTGATCTTACTTTTGGATCAGCTTCCGATACTTTTACACCTTCTTCAATTGCAGAAAGTCCGCCATTTCCATTTTTTAAAACTTCCCAAGCTTTTTTATTTGCATCTAAGCCGTGATTCCAAGTAGAAATAATTCTAGGATAGGTTTTTTTAATATTAGCATTGTTTAATTCATCACAACCTAAAATACTAGAAACTCCTAAAGTTCCTAATGCAGATTTTTTTATAAAATTTCTTCTATTACTCATTTTTAAAAATTTAATCAATCATTCCAACTTCTCTGTTTTCTAAACCAATAACGTTAGTTAAATCATCTCCAATTTCTTTTCTTTTAATGTCAGCTAAGGCAATTATTTTTTTAGCTAATTCTGGGTTTTCATTAATAATGTTTATAGTTTCAGATGGGTCTGTTTTTAAATTATAAAGCTCATTTTCTATAAGATTCACGTATTCATACTTAATTGGCGATCCATCATCTCTGCCTGTTCTCCCATTTAAAGTCCTATATCTGTGTGGAAAATACATTTTATAATCTCCATACCTAACTCCATGTAAACTGTTTTTATGATAATAAAAAAACAATGCTTCGTGAGGATTAGCTTCAGTTTTTCCAGTTAAATTTTTCCAAATATTTTTTCCATCTATTTTATTTTCAGACAGTTTAGAATTGGTAAGCTTTGCAAAAGTTGGAAGCCAATCAATACCCATAAAAGGAGTTGAAATTACTGTACTCGGCTTTATTTCACGAGGATACCAAACTAAACAAGGCACTCTTTGTCCACCTTCCCACGTCGTTCCTTTTCCTTCTCTATATATACCTGTTGAGCCTGCATGATCTCCGTAAGAAAGCCAAGGACCATTATCTGATGTAAAAACAACGATTGTGTTTTTATCTAAATTATTTTTCTTTAATGTTTCCATTATTTGCCCTAAAGAATAGTCAATTTCTTCAATTACATCTGTATAGAGTCCGTGATCTGATCGGCCTTTAAACTTTGAAGAGGCAAACAAGGGGACATGAGGTTGTGGGTGGGCTAAGTATAAAAAGAATGGAGTGTTTTTATTTTTTTCTATAAATGAAATACTTTTTCTTGTCAATTCCATTGTTAAATCTGATTGGTCAGTTAGTACTTCAACTGGCTTATCGTAATCATAAAGCATTAAGTCTGGATAACTATCTGGATATTCTGCATGAAAAGGCCACATATCGTTTGAATATAAAATTCCAAAAAAATCATCAAAGCCATGATTTGTAGGTAAAAACTTTTTATTATCTCCAAGATGCCATTTTCCGTAGATTGCAGTATTGTATCCTTTTTGTTTAAACATTTCAGACATTAAAAATTCGCTTGGATTAATTCCTTTTTTGGAATTAGGACCAAGAGCTCCACTAAACCCAATTCGGTTAGGATAACTTCCAGTTAATATCGAAGCTCTTGAGGCTGAACAAACAGCTTGAGTTGAGTAATAAGACTTAAGAAGCGCTCCCTGGCTAGCCATCAAGTCAAGGTTAGGGGTATTAATCATTTTTGAGCCATAAGAACTCAGGTCGGCAAACCCTAAGTCATCAGCAAGAATAAAAATTACATTTGGAGTTTCAACCATGTCTTTAGTT
>JABJFE010000024.1 GCA_018662905.1 Flavobacteriaceae bacterium | reverse complement strand
AGCTCTGGACTTAGTCCATTGCACTGTTTTTTTATGTTCTTTAACCTAAATTGTTTTAAATGTATAGTACTATTAATAGATTAAATTTTGCATCAGCTACAGATATTCCTGATTATCCTGATTTTCTTGAAATTCAAGTAAAATCTTTTGGAGATTTTTTTCAACTTGAGACAAAATCTGATGAAAGAACCGATGAAGGTCTTTTTAACACTTTTAAAGAAAACTTTCCTATTTCAGATTCTAGAAATCAATTTGTATTAGAGTTTTTAGATTATTTTGTAGATCCTCCAAGATATTCAATACAAGAGTGCATTGAAAGAGGATTAACTCATAGTGTTCCTTTAAAAGCAAGGTTGAAACTTTATTGTACTGACGAAGAGCATGAAGATTTTGAAACTATAGTTCAGGATGTCTATTTAGGTGTAATACCATACATGACCCCTAGCGGGACTTTTATAATAAATGGTGCTGAGAGAGTTGTTGTGTCACAATTGCACAGATCTCCCGGTGTCTTTTTTGGTCAATCTTTTCATGCTAATGGAACTAAATTATACTCTGCAAGGGTTATTCCGTTTAAAGGATCATGGATTGAATTTGCTACTGACATTAATAGTGTGATGTATGCTTATATCGATAGAAAGAAAAAATTACCTGTAACTACCCTTTTAAGAGCAATTGGTTTTGAAAGAGATAAAGACATTTTAGAAATTTTTGATTTAGCTGAAGAAATTAAAGTATCTAAATCAGGGCTAAAAAAGTGTATAGGAAGAAAGTTAGCTGCTCGAGTTTTAAACTCATGGTTTGAAGATTTTGTTGATGAAGATACTGGAGAAGTTGTTTCCATTGAAAGAAATGAAATTATTTTAGATAGAGAAACAATAATAGATAAAGAAAATATTGAAGAGATTTTAGCTACAAATACTCAAACAATATTATTACACAAAGTAGATGGTCAACTCTCTGACTATGCAATTATTCATAATACTCTTCAAAAAGATCCTACTAACTCAGAAAAAGAAGCCGTAGAGCATATCTATAGACAGCTAAGAAATGCTGAGCCGCCAGATGAGGAAACTGCAAGAGGGATAATTGATAAACTGTTTTTCTCTGATCAAAGATATAATTTAGGTGAGGTAGGTAGATACAGAATGAATAAAAAATTAGGTCTTGATATTGATATGGAGATGCTAGTTTTAACAAAAGAGGATATTATAACTATTATTAAGTATCTAATTGAATTAATTAATTCTAAAGCTGAAATTGATGATATTGATCATCTTTCAAACAGAAGAGTTAGAACAGTTGGTGAACAGTTGTCTTCACAATTTGGTGTTGGTCTATCGAGAATGGCAAGAACTATTAGGGAAAGAATGAACGTTAGAGATAATGAAGTTTTTACACCTATTGATTTAATAAATGCTAAAACTTTATCATCTGTAATTAATTCTTTTTTTGGAACGAATCAGTTATCTCAGTTCATGGATCAAACCAATCCATTAGCTGAAATTACACATAAAAGAAGATTATCTGCATTAGGTCCAGGAGGTTTATCTAGAGAAAGAGCAGGATTTGAAGTAAGAGATGTTCATTATACACACTATGGAAGGTTATGTCCAATTGAAACACCTGAAGGTCCTAATATTGGTTTAATATCTTCATTAGGAGTTTTTGCCAAAGTTAATGATCTTGGTTTCATTGAAACACCTTACAGAAAAGTTGAAAATGGAGTAGTAGATTTAAAAAATCATAGATATTTAAGTGCTGAAGAAGAGGAAGGTATGTTAATTGCTCAAGCAAATATTCCAAAAGACAAGGATGGTAAGATTCTTTCTGAAAAAGTTATTGCTAGACAAGAAGCAGATTATCCTGTTATTGATCCTTCTGAAGTAAATTATACAGACGTTGCACCTAATCAAATAGCTTCTATTTCTGCATCACTTATCCCTTTCTTGGAGCATGATGATGCTAACAGAGCTTTAATGGGATCTAACATGATGAGACAGTCTGTTCCTTTGTTAAGACCAGAATCTCCTATCGTGGGAACTGGTTTAGAAAGACAAGTAGCTTCAGATTCAAGAGTTTTAATAAATGCCGATTTTGACGGTAAAGTTATTTATGTAGATTCTCAAAAAATAACTCTTAAGTATAGTCTTACAGATGAACAAAAACTAACTAGTTTTGATAATGATGAAAAAACATATTCATTAGTTAAGTTTAGAAAAACTAATCAAGGTACTTGTATAAATTTAAAACCTATCGTTGTTAAAGGTGATAAGGTGAAAAAAGGTCAAGTTTTATGTGAAGGGTATGCAACTCAAAACGGTGAATTAGCTTTAGGAAGAAATTTAAAAGTAGCATTCATGCCTTGGAAAGGTTATAATTTTGAAGATGCTATTGTAATTTCAGAAAAAGTTGTTAGAGATGACGTTTTCACATCATTACATATTGATGAGTACTCCATTGATGTTAGAGATACTAAATTAGGTATGGAAGAGCTTACAAACGATATTCCAAATGTAAGTGAAGAGGCTACATCGGATTTAGACGAAAATGGAATGATTAGAGTTGGAGCCGAAGTTAAGCCCGGAGATATTTTAATTGGTAAAATTACTCCAAAAGGTGAATCTGATCCAACTCCAGAAGAAAAATTATTAAGAGCTATTTTTGGCGATAAAGCTGGTGATGTGAAAGATGCTTCATTAAAAGCACCTCCATCATTAAACGGAATTGTTGTCGATAAAAAATTATTTACAAGACCAATAAAAGATAAGAGGAAAAGATCTGAGGATAAAGATCTTTTAATTGAATTAGGAAAAGCTTACGATATTAAATTTGAAGAACTTAAAAAATCTTTAATAGAAAAATTATATAATATTTTAGGTGGTAAAACAAGTCAAGGTATATTTAATGATCTTGAGGAAGAAGTCTTGCCTAAGGGTAAAAAATATTCTTTAAAAATGTTAACTCAAGTTGAAGAGTATACTCACTTAGTCTCTGGTCAATGGACAGTAGACAAAAAAGTAAACTCATTAGTTTTGACTCTTTTGCATAATTATAAAATAAAAGAAAACGATCTCCAAGGTATGTTAAGAAGAGAGAAGTTCACTATTTCTGTAGGGGACGAACTTCCACCAGGAATTT
>JABJFE010000034.1 GCA_018662905.1 Flavobacteriaceae bacterium | reverse complement strand
TTGGAAAAGAATGTGATTTAATTACTTATGAAATTGAACATGTTAATGTAGATGCATTAGAAAAGTTAGAATTGGAGGGGATAAAAGTATATCCTGATTCTAAAACTTTAAAAATTATTCAGGACAAATCCACTCAAAAAAAATTTTTCATAAAAAATGATATTCCAACTGCAAATTATAAGCACTACAAATCACTAAATGATTTAGACACTATTAAATACCCATGTGTGTGGAAGAAGACTAAATTCGGTTATGATGGATATGGTGTTAAAATTTTGAAATCAAATGATGATATTAAAAACTTGCCTGAAACAGAATTTATTATCGAAGATCTTGTTCCTTTCAAAAAAGAATTAGCTACAACGATTGCTAGAAATAAAAGTGGTCAAATTGAGATTTTTCCAATAGTTGAAATGATGTTCAATGAAGTTTCAAATCAAGTTGAATACGTGCTTTGTCCTGCACAAATAAGTTCTGAAATTAATGAAAAAGCTAAAAAAATAGCATTAAAAGTTTCCGAATCATTTAAACAAGTTGGATTATTAGCTGTAGAAATGTTTTTAACACATGATAATAAAATCTTAATAAACGAAGTGGCTCCAAGACCTCATAATAGTGCACATTATTCAATTGAAAGTTGTATTAATTCTCAATTTGACCAGCATATTAATTCCATATTAGATTTACCACTTGGATCCTCAAAATCTAATTTTTATGCAATTATGATTAACTTAGTAGGTGAATTGGGGCACGAGGGTAAGGTAGTATATGAGGGAATTAAAGAGGCTATGTTGATTGAAAACACAAAGCTTCATCTTTATGGGAAAAGTAAAACAAAACCAAACAGGAAAATGGGACATGCTACAGTACTTGATTCTAATTTAGAAAATGCATTAAAAAAAGCTAAAAAAATAAAAGAATTAGTTAAAGTAAAAACATAATTATTATGGCAAAAGTTGGTGTTATTATGGGAAGTAAATCAGACCTTCCAATTATGCAAGAAGCAATCGATATTTTAAATGAATTTGGGATTGAAAATGATGTTGATATAGTCTCAGCTCACAGAACCCCTGAAAAAATGATGGAATATGGTGAAAGTGCTCATAAAAATGGATATTCAGTAATTATAGCTGGTGCTGGGGGTGCTGCACATCTACCTGGCATGATGGCTTCAATTACGCCGCTCCCAGTAATTGGAGTTCCTATAAAATCCAGGAACTCAATTGACGGATGGGATTCAGTACTGTCAATACTTCAAATGCCAAGTGGGGTTCCAGTAGGAACAGTAGCACTAAACGGAGGTAAAAATGCTGGAATATTAGCAGCTGAAATTATTGGAAGTAGCAATGTAGAAGTTTTAAATAAAATTATAAAATTCAAAGAAGAACTTAAAAAAAAGGTTTTAAATGATTCAATTAAATAATAATAACTGAATTAAAACCCAGTACACAGGAACAGATTCTACCCAAAAACTTGAAAAATACTTCGTTTGATTTTTCTTTGTTTTATAAATAATAAAAAACAAAATAAAAGATATTAAAATATCAGAAATAAAATCAATTCTTGTTGTAGTATTCACTAATGAAATACTAATAAAAATTAAGATAAAAACATAGGAAATATATTTGGACTTCTTTATTCCAAAGATTTGAGGAATTGTTCTAAGCGCATTAGAATCATACTTTAAATCTCTTATTTCAAACGGGATAGTACATATAACTACAAATACAAAAAATTGAAAAAAAAGAACAAAAGAATCTTTATAATATATTTGGCTTGACTCAATAAATGGCAAAAAAACAGTTGAACCAGACCAGCATATTGCAACAAGAAATAATTTAATCTTACTACGGTTTCTAAAATTAGATATTGAATGGTTTATTGGAAAAACATATAACAGACAGACAAAAAAAAGAATAGAACCAACAACTAAAGTATTCCAACTTAGAAAAAATAATGAAAACAGAAAAAAACACCCTGAAATAAAACTTAGTATTTGTATTTTTTTTATTGGCGCATTTTGAACAAAGAAATAGTAAGGTAAAGTTGAAGCGTATTTTATAAAATTATAAACGATAATAGTTGAACAGAAAAGACAAATTATTAAATAATAATTGATGTCAATTTGTTGTTTAAAGATGGACACTAAATAAAGTGAAACAACACATAATCCAAGATGTAAACTTGATTTTATGTAAAAATCAAATACTTTTTTACAAAATGACATTTATCTAAATTTGCTTAAATAATTTTAGTTAATTAATAAGTTAAAAACTTTTTATTTTATGTACTAAAATTATATAATATTTATGAGGATATTATTTATTTTTGATCTTAATAATTTTTATATGAAAAACTTTGCAGATAGACACATTGGTATGAATAATAAAGATAAAAGCAAGATGCTTGAATTTATTGATTCTAAAAGCATTGAACAATTAATATCTGAAACAATTCCGAATAATATTAGATTAAAAAAAGAGATGAATTTGAAACCAGCTCTTTCTGAAAACGATTACTTATCACATATTGAAAAATTAGGAAAAAAAAATAAAATTTATAAATCTTACATAGGACTTGGATATAATCAATCCATCGTTCCATCTGTTATAAAAAGGAATATTTTAGAAAATCCAAGTTGGTATACAGCTTACACTCCTTATCAAGCAGAAATTGCTCAGGGAAGAATGGAAGCGCTTCTAAATTATCAAACTATAATATGTGATTTAACAGGCATGCAATTAGCTAATGCTTCTCTATTAGATGAAAGTACAGCTGCTGCAGAAGCTATGACTATGTTGTTTAGTTTGAGAAATAGAGAACAAAAAAAGAATAATATTTCAAGGTTTTTTGTTTCAAAAAACACACTTCCACAAACAATTAGTTTATTGGAAACTAGAGCTGAACCTCTTGGTATTCAAATTATAATTGGCGACTTTGAAAACTTTAACTATGACTCTAGTTTTTATGGTTGTTTAATGCAATATCCTGGTGTTTATGGAGGAATTGAAGATATCAAGGGATATTGTTCTAAAGCCAAAAACAATAATATTAAAATAGTTGTTGCTGCTGACTTGTTTTCACTTTGTTTATTAAAAAAACCTTCTTTGTTTGGAGCTGATGTAGTTGTTGGAACATCTCAGAGGTTTGGAATCCCTCTTGGCTATGGAGGACCACATGCAGCATATTTTGCAACTAAAGAAGAATACAAAAGATCTGTTCCTGGGAGAATTATTGGTTTAACAAAAGATTCAAATGATGACTCTGCTTTAAGAATGGCTCTTCAAACTAGAGAGCAACATATCAAGAGAGACAGAGCTACTTCAAACATATGTACATCTCAGGTGCTGCTTGCAGTTATGGCTGGAATGTACGGAGTTTTTCATGGACCAAAAGGCCTAAAAGAAATAGCAAATAGTATTCATGAAAAAACAGTAATTCTTGAAAAGAATTTAATTCAACTAGGTCTAAAACAACATAATAAATTCTTTTTTGATACTCTGTTCTTAGAGGGACCTAGTAATAAAATTAAGAAAATTGCTGAACTAAATAAAATCAATTTTAATTACATTGACGAAAAATATTTTTCTATTTCTTTAAATGAAACAACCTCATTAAAAGACATTCAGAAAATTGTTGACACTATAGCTAAAGCAACAAATATTGATCTTTTTGAAATTAATTTAAACATTAAACAAAAAAGATTTCCTGATGAATTAAAAAGAGAATCTACATTTATGGATTCCGAAGTTTTTAATAAATACCATTCAGAAACCGCACTAATGAGATATATTAAAAATCTTGAAAGAAAAGACTTATCATTAACTCATTCAATGATCTCGCTTGGTTCATGTACTATGAAACTAAATGCAGCTTCTGAAATGCTTCCAATTAGCTGGGCAAAATGGAATAACATCCATCCTTTTGTCCCTTTAAATCAAGCAAGAGGATATCAAAAACTTATAAAAAAACTAGAAAAACAATTAAATGAAATAACAGGTTTTAGCGGAACTTCATTGCAACCAAATTCAGGTGCACAGGGAGAATATGCTGGTTTAATGGTTATTAGAGCATACTTAAAAAGTATTTCACAAGACCATAGAAATATTTGTTTAATCCCATCTTCCGCTCATGGAACTAATCCTGCTTCTGCTGTGATGGCAGGAATGAAAGTTGTAGTTGTCGGAACAGATAAACATGGAAATATTAATGTAGAAGAATTGAAAGAAAAAGCTGATAAATACAAGGATAATTTAGCAGCTTTAATGATTACATATCCCTCAACGCATGGAGTTTTTGAGTCTTCAATTCAAGAAATTACTAAAACTATTCACTTGAACGGAGGACAGGTCTACATGGACGGTGCAAATATGAATGCTCAGGTTGGACTAACAAATCCATATATAATAGGTGCAGATGTTTGTCACTTAAATTTACATAAAACATTTGCTATTCCACATGGTGGTGGTGGACCTGGTGTTGGACCTATTTGCGTAGCAAAACACCTTGTACCATTTTTACCAAATAATGCCGTGATTAATATAAGTTCAAAAGAAAGTGTTAAATCAATATCAGGAGCTCCGTGGGGATCAGCTTTGGCTTGTGTTATTTCATACGGTTATATTTGTATGCTTGGAGCAAAAGGATTAAGATCATCTACAGAATTTGCAATTTTAAATGCAAATTACATTAAAAATAGAATTGAAAATCATTTTGATATTTTATATACGGGAGAAAATGGCAGAGCCGCTCATGAACTAATTATAGATTGCAGACCTTTTAAATCTAACGGGATTGAGGTAATGGATATAGCCAAAAGATTGATTGATTATGGATTTCATGCTCCAACAGTTTCATTTCCTGTTCCGGGAACTATGATGATTGAACCAACTGAAAGTGAAAATATTGAAGAAATCAACAGGTTTTGTGATGCCATGATTCTTATTAGAAAAGAAATAGATGAATGTGTAGAGAATGACAATGATAATTTATTGAAAAATGCACCCCATACTATGAAAATGATAATAAAAGAGGACTGGCAATACCCTTATTCAAGACAAAAAGCAGCGTTTCCAACATCATATGTCTTGGAAAATAAATTTTGGCCCTCAGTTAGAAGAGTTGATGATGCATATGGAGATAGAAACTTGATTTGTACATGTGAACCAATTGAATCTTATCAATGACTTTTTTTAACTTAGTTATAATTAAATATTAAACATGTCTATTAAAATTACTGGTACTGGTTCTTACATTCCGTTATTAACAAAAAAAAATGATGATTTTTTAAATGCTAAGTTTTTAAATTTAGACGGTTCTGATTTTAAGGTAAGTAATGACGTTATAATAAAAAAATTTAAATCAATTACAGGTATTGAAGAAAGAAGGTATGCCAAAGATCATCACAATACTTCAGATTTAGCATTCTTTGCTGCTGAAAAAGCTATTAAAGATGCAGCATTAGATCAAGAAACAATAGATTATATAATAGTAGCACATAATTTTGGAGATATTAAATCTGGTACTAAACAATCGGATAGTCTTCCAAGCCTAGCGAGTAGAGTTAAATTTAATTTAGGAATTAAAAATCCCAATTGCGTTTGTTATGATATTATTTTTGGATGTCCTGGTTGGATTGAAGGTGTTATTCAAGCTTATGCCTTCATTAAAGCTGGAATGGCAAAAAAATGTTTAGTAATTGGAGCAGAAACTCTTTCAAGAACATATGATGTTAATGACAGGGATTCAATGATTTATGCTGATGGAGCTGGCGCTTCAATAGTTGAATTAAAAAGTCAAATTAAAAATAGTGGAATCTTATCTCATAAATCATGTACATTCACTGACAAAGAAGCTTTTTATTTGTTTTTTGGAGAATCCTATGATTTAGAATCTAAATCAAAAACTAAGTACATCAAAATGTATGGCAGAAAAGTTTATGAATTTGCAATAGTACAAGTTCCTCAAGCAATGAAAGAATGTCTTGAATTAACTGACTATTCTATTCATGATGTGAAAAAAGTTTTTCTTCACCAAGCAAATGAAAAGATGGATGAAGCTATTGTTAATAGATTCTATAAATTATATAATCTAAAAACTCCAAAAAATGTTTTACCAATGTCAATAAAAAAACTAGGCAACAGCTCTGTAGCTACAATACCAACTTTATTTGATCTTGTAAACAAACTTAAACTTAAGGACCATTCATTACAAAAAGGTGATATTATTATGTTTGGTAGCGTTGGAGCTGGCATGAATATAAATGCCATTACATATAAAATCTAATAAAATATTTCTTATTTTGATTTTTATATATTTAACTTTATATAGATAATTTAGCTATGCTTTATATAGATGATATAGGAAGGTATTTTTTAATGATAAAAATGTCATTCTTTAAACCCAGTAAATGGAAAGTTCAAAGAAAATTAATTTTTAAAGAGATTAATGATCTTATAATCGAATCTATTCCAATTGTTGCAATTTTATCATTTTTTATAGGAGGAGTTGTAGCTATTCAAACTGCTTTAAATTTAAGTAGTCCATTTTTATCAAAATCTTTAATAGGATTTGCTACAAGACAGTCAGTAATACTTGAGTTCGCCCCTACTTTTATGTCTATCATTATGGCCGGAAAAGTTGGATCCTATATAACTTCTAGTATTGGAACAATGAGAGTGACAGAACAAATAGATGCATTAGAAGTTATGGGAATTAATCCTTTAAATTATCTTGTTTTTCCTAAAATTATAGCTTTATTGTTTTATCCTTTTGTAATTACAGTAGCTATGTTTGTTGCAATTTTTGGTGGATTTATAGCAATGACTTTTGCAGGAGTTCCTAGTGAAGCTTTTATTTCAGGAATTCAAATGGACTTTGATCCATATCACGTTAGTTACGCATATTTAAAGACAATTTTATTTGCTTTTATATTGGCAACCGTACCTTCTTACCATGGGTTTTACATGAAGGGTGGAGCTCTTGAAGTTGGTAAAGCAAGTACATTATCATTTGTTTGGACATCTATCATAATTATTATAGTGAATTTCATTGTTACACAATTATTATTAAGCTAATGATCGAAGTTAAAAACATAAAAAAATCATTTAACGGAACTACTATTATCGAAAATATTTCTACATCCTTTGAAAAGGGTAAAACGAATTTAATAATTGGACAAAGTGGCTCTGGAAAAACTGTATTACTAAAATGCTTGTTAGGATTACATCACCCTGATAGTGGAGAAATAATCTACGATGGTGTTTCTAGCTTAAATATGAATGAAAGTAATAAAACCTTGTTAAGAAGAGAAATGGGGATGGTGTTTCAAGGAAGTGCTTTATTTGATTCAATGACAGTTATTGAAAACGTAATGTTTCCATTAAACATGCTTACAAATAAAAATGAAGATGAAATAAGGGAAAAAGCAAAAATAGTTATTGAAAGAGTTGAGCTTACTAAAGCAGTTGACAAACTTCCTTCAGAAATATCAGGTGGAATGCAAAAAAGGGTAGCTATAGCTAGAGCAATTGTAATGAATCCAAAATACTTGTTTTGTGATGAACCTAACTCTGGATTAGATCCTAAAACAGCAATTGTTATTGACAAACTAATTCATGAAATTACTAAAGAATATAATATAACAACAATCATAAATTCTCACGACATGAATTCAGTTATTGAGATAGGAGAAAAAATTATATTTCTAGTTGCAGGTGAGAAAAATTGGGAAGGAACAAATAAAGAAATTTTAAAAACAAATATTGAATCAGTTAAAAACTTTGTTTATTCTTCAGAATTACTTAAAAAGGTTAAAAAGTATTTATAACTATCAAAACCTAATTAGTTCGAAAGGTTCATCTATAAGTTTTGATGATAACCATGTTTTTATTTTTTGTTCTTGCTTGTTAATATCGTCCTGAGAAATCGTTTCATTCCATTTAACATAAAAAACTAATATTGAATTTTCATCTTTATTATTATTGTCCAAAAGATTCTGTAGATAAAAATCAATAACTTGATCGTAATTTAATTTAACATCCTTAATAAGTGTTTTGTATAAATTATTTTTAGATTCGATTCTTTCTAAACTATTTAACCTATCAGTTAATAGTTGTATTTCTTTAGTTTTATTGTAAAGCTCTAAAGAATCTCTTCTTCTAAGTTCAGCTAAAAAACGTTTTTGTTCTTTAAAATCATTTTCTACTTTTTGCTGATTAAAACTAATTGAGGTCATTGAAAGATGTGGATATTTTTTAATCTTAGCTTTTAATAAACTTATTATATCATCAGAAATTGGGTCTAATCCAAAACTGTTAAATGTTATTTTAGAAATTTTGTCTTCCCAAGGAAAAACATAATTAGAATTGTCAATTTTATATTCAATTTTAGAATTTATAATTAAATAATCTTTGTTAGCTATTCCTTCTAATTCGAAATCTAAAAATTCAGACACAGAATTATTAAACTTATTTTCATACAATACTCCTACAAAAGTGTAAAATGCAGGGATTAACATTAAAACAGAAAACAAAGTAACTAATTTAGAAACAAGTTTTCTTCTTTTGGAGTTGACATAATCTATTAATGGAAAACGAAGTAATTTTATTATTAAATAAGTTGCTAAAACTATGTATAATGTATTGATCATAAACAAATACATTGCTCCAACCGCAAATGAAAGTTTTCCAGTTGCTAATCCGTAACCAACAGTACATAATGGAGGCATTAATGCAGTAGCTATTGCAACTCCGTAAATAACAGTTGATATAGTTCCTTTTTTAGTTTTAGCAATTATAAGAGCTAAGCCTCCAAAAAAAGCAATTAATACATCTCGAATATCAGGCTTAGTTCTAGATAATAGTTCAGATGACTCCTCTCTAAGTGGAAAAAATGAAAAAAACAAATAAGCAGTAAAAACACTTAAAATAACCATAACAGAAAAATTAAGAACAGATTTCTTTAGAGTTTCTAAATCATTTATGGCTATGGATAATCCGAATCCTAAAATAGGTCCCATAAGTGGAGATATGAGCATAGCTCCAATGACAACCGGAATAGAATTTGCATTTAAACCAATCGAAGCAACAAAAATTGAACATATTAAAATCCAAGCTGTTGGCCCTTTAATAGATATGTCATTTTTAATAGAATGAAGAGTAGCAGCTTTATCTGTATCCTTTCTAAAATCTAAAATTTCTTTAAAAAAAGATAATGTTGACCATAGTAATCCTTTTGCATTACCAGAGATTGAGTTATCAGAGTTTTTTATTGATGAATTTTCATCAGAAAAATTAAATTTATTCTCCATATATTAAATTTGTTTCAAGCCAGTCAAATCAGATGAACTTCTAATTTTATCTCCAAGGCCATCAGTCATAACTATATTATATTTTTCGCAAATCTTGGATTCAGGCACTTCACCAACTGATCTATCACCTCCATTTGCAAATACGTGAGGTTTAATGGCTTCTAGCGATGCGCATACGGTTTTATCTTTATCAATTGATAAAAATACTTCATCTACCATTTTTAAAGATTTGACAATCTCTAATCTATCATTTTCATCCATAAATGGTTTGCCTTTTTTCAAAACACATTGATCATTATTATTAACAATAACAACTAATTTATCACCAAGTTTTTTTGACATTTTTAAATATTCTAAATGACCCACATGAATTGGGTCAAAATATCCACTAACTGCTACTATTTTCATTTAATTTTTATTTTAACTCTAGCTACTGGCGAAAACAAAAACTTTCGACCATTAGATACATTTTTACAAATATATCGTTTTCTTCTTTTATGTAATTTGATGAATACTTTATTTTCCTGATAAATAAATGAATCATTCAATGCAACTTCAAAAAGAAAAGATTTATTATCATTATTTAGCTCATAATTATGTAACGCAACAACAAGGTTGATATCAGAGTCGGTAGTTGCAGGTGGATTAATCATATGAAAAGCTAAATGTCTTAAAACATCATCAGGAAAAATTTTATTATTTAAAAATGGCAACATTAAATGTTTATAGATTTTTTTCCACTCAAAACCATGAGGATTAACTCGATATTTAAAAGATTGACTAACCTTAAAGTGAGCTAGTTCATGAACAAGAGTTATTAGAAACCTGAACTTATTGTCAATATAATTTAAGGTAATTTGAAATTTACCATCTTTTAAATATCTAAAATCTCCGTGTTTAGTTTTTCGAGTTTTAACAATTTTAATTGATAAATTTTCACTTTTGATTAAATCAGTTATTAACTCTATAGAATTAGCAGGAATTAAATCAAATAAGCTATGCACCTTATGGATTTGAAATTGAAACAGGTAAAATTTTACCGTTAAAATACTTATGACCATTAATTGAGAAATCATAAATATAATGTGCCATTTCAGTTGATGATAATGGAGCCTGATATCCGGGGAAAGCTTCCTCTAACATTTCAGTTTGAACAGCGCCCAATGCAAGAGTATTTACAATAGGACCAGATGATTTAAATTCTTCGTATAACATTTCTGTTAAGACATTTAAAGCTGCTTTACTACTTGAGTATGCAGATAAGCCAGGGAATTTACTAGAACCTCCTATTCCTCCAATACTGCTAATATTAATTACATGTGATGTATTACAAAAAGAAGGTATTAATAATCTAATTAACTCTGCAAGTCCAAAAACATTTACACTATAAACTGATTTAAAATCTTGTATAGTTGTCTCGACAAATGGTTTGTTAATTAATTTACCTGCATTATTAATTAGAACATCAACAGAGCTAAAGTTTTTTTTTATAAATTTTACGGCATTATTAATTGAGTCAGCATCGGAAAGATCTGTACTAAATGCAGAAACGTTTTTCAAATTTAATTTTGTGATTGAAGAAACATTTCTGGAAAGTGCGATAACATTATAATTATTTTGGCTAAACAGATTAACTAATTCAAATCCTATACCTCTACTTGAACCTGTGATAACAACATTTTTCATAAAATAATTTCTATACTAACATGGTAACTGGATTTTCTACAAACCCTTTTAAAGTTTGTAAAAACAAAGAACCTGTTACACCATCAACAGTTCTATGATCACATGCTAAAGTAATTTTCATAGTATGTCCAATTGTGATCTTATCGTCTCTAACTACAGGTTTTTTAACAATAGTTCCAACGGATAAAATGGCAGAATTCGGTTGATTAATAATTGATGTGAATTCTTCAATTCCAAACATACCTAAATTTGAAACAGTAAATGTACTTCCCTGCATTTCGTCAGGAGAAAGTTTTTTGTCTCTGGCTTTTGAAGCATAACTTTTAACTAAGCTTCCAATTTCTGGGATTGATTTTTCATTTGCAAAACGTATAACTGGAACAACAAGTCCGTCTGGAACACCAACAGCTACGCCAACATGAACATGATGATTTAGTCTCATTTTATCATCAAACCATTGAGAGTTCACTCTTGGATGATGTTTTAAAGCAATTGCACAGGCTTTTACAACTATATCATTAAATGATATTTTAGTTTCTGGAAGCGAATTATATTGATTTCTAAAAGCAATCGCATTATCCATTTCAAATTCTACACTCAAATAGTAATGAGGAGCAGAGAACTTAGATTCTTTAAGTCTTCTTGCGATAGTTTTTCTCATTTGAGAATTTTCTATGTCTTCAAAACTTTCAGTTCCTGACTCTACAATTGTCGGAGGTGAATTGTCTGTAAAATCACTAACAACAGTTGGTGTAAAGTTTTCAACATCATCTTTTATAATTCTACCATTATCTCCAGATCCACTAATCAAATTCAAATCTATACTCTTTTCTTTTGCAATCTTTTTAGCTAATGGCGAAGCCAAAACTCTTAAATTTTCATTATTTGATATAGGCTCTTTAACTGATTCAGTGATTGTTTCTGAGGTTTCAGTAATTATTTCTGTTGGATTATCTTCTATTTCAACTTTGTCATTTGCAATTGGATTAATTCCAAAATTATCTATTGCAGTTTTATAATCAGAATTTGGATCACCGATTACAGCTAATAAACTATCTACTTTTGCAGTCTCACCAACATTAATTCCAATAAACAATAAAGTTCCTTCGTGAAATGATTCAAATTCCATAGTTGCTTTATCAGTTTCAATTTCAGCAAGAATATCACCTTCTTTAACAATATCACCTACATTCACAAGCCATGAAGATACAGTACCTTCTTCCATAGTATCACTAAGCCTAGGCATTGTAACTATCTGAAATGAATCATTTAAAACAGGAGCAGTAGCTTTTAGGGTTGGCTGATCATCAGTATTTTGAATTAAATTTTCTGATTCATTTATTTGATCAACTAAATCTAATTGTCCTGAGCTTGAAGATGGGCTTAACAATCCTGAAATATCTTCATCCTTTTCCCCAACAATTGCTAAAAGAGTATCAACAGCTGCAGTTTCACCTTCTTTAATTCCAACATGAAGTAAAACACCATCATGAAAAGATTCAAATTCCATAGTAGCCTTATCAGTTTCAATTTCAGCTAGAATATCTCCTTCTTTAATTGTATCTCCTACATTTACTAACCACTTAGCTACAACTCCTTCCTCCATTGTATCGCTTAAACGCGGCATGTTTATTATTTCAGCCATTTATTTTAATTTATGAGAGATAAAATTATAATCATCTTGTTCGTAAACTGCATCATACATAACTGATTTTTCAGGATACGGAGATTCTTCTGCAAATTTTTGACAATCAAGAACTCTACTTTTTATACTAGCATCAATTGATAAAATTTCTTCTTCTGATGCAAAATCATTTTCTAAAATCACTTTTTTAACCTGAGTAATTGGATCAATTTTTCTATACTCGTTAACTTCTTCTTTTGTTCTGTATTTTTGGGCATCTGACATAGAATGCCCTCTATATCTGTATGTTTTCATTTCTAAAAAACTAGGGCCATCTCCATTTCTAGCTCTTGAAATTGCTTCATGAAGTGCTTCAGCTACTTTCACTGGATTCATTCCGTCAACTGGCCCGCAAGGCATTTCATAACCTAAACCTAATTTCCAAATATCAGAATGATTTGCTGTTCTTTCAACAGATGTTCCCATTGCATAGCCATTGTTTTCTACAATAAAAACTACTGGAAGTTTCCATAGCATGGCTAAATTTAATGTTTCATGTAAAGATCCTTGTCTAACCGCACCATCACCCATATAACACAAGGTTACAGCTCCTCTGTTGAAATATTTATCTCCAAAAGCCATACCAGCTCCAAGAGGAATTTGACCACCTACAATTCCATGACCACCATGGAATCTATGTTCTTTGGAAAATATATGCATAGATCCGCCTAAACCCATAGAAGTTCCAGTTGATTTTCCATATAGCTCTGCCATAACTCTTCTTGGATCAACACCCATACCAATTGGCATTACATGATTTCTGTAGGCAGTAATCATTCTATCCTTTTCAGAGTCAATAACATGTAAAGCTCCAGCTAGTACCGCTTCTTGACCGTTATATAAGTGTAAAAACCCTCTTACTTTTTGTTGAATATATACTGCTGCTAATTTATCTTCAAACTTTCTCCAAAACAGCATGTCTTCATACCATTTTAAATAAGTTTCTTTTGTAATTTCTTTCATTTAATGAATTGTAATTTATAATTCTTTAATTATCAAGAATTATTTAATTTTTTGCAAAGTTAATGTATCTAATTAATACATTAAAAGTAAAAATAAAAAATATTAACTTAATTAAAATTATAAGTAAAAGAAAATCTTAAAGTATTTTCTAATGGACTTATAACACTCGAGGTTGATAATAGATATGATAAGTCTAAGTTGATGTCTTCTAATTTAAATCCTGTTCCAAATGTTATGTATTTTCTTGCCCCTTTATTTTCATTTTCACCAAAATATCCTAACCTAAGTGCAAAAGAATCATCATACGTATATTCTAAGCCCAGAGCAAGAGTGATTTCTTTTAACTCTTCACTGAATCCATCTGGTGCATCTCCAAAAGACTTAAATAGTCCAGATAAAAAAGTTACATCAGCCTGATTATAACCAATAATTTGATCATTAGAATTTAATATTGGAATACTTGGAGAAGGAACTAAAAGCTTATTTAACTCTAAATTAATGGATAATTTATTAGATGAGTCAAAAATAAAATCAAATGCAGATCCTAGTTTTAAGTTAGTTGGAATAAAATTTTTCTTACCAAGCTCTTCATATTTCATTCTAGGGCCCAAATTTGAAATATTAAATCCAAATCTCCATAATCCGTTGAAATTTTGATAAGCTTTTACGTCTGATTGATAAAACCCCGAAATATCAACTGCGAATGAATTTGCTGAACTTGAATCTGAATCAACACTTTGTAATTTTACATCCGACATTAAAAATCTTCCTGTTACACCCATTGAAAAATAATCATTTAATTTTAATATATATGAGCCGTCCAAAGTAAATTCATTTGGGTTTTCTAGATATGGAATATCCTGCGGATTTTGAAGAATATCAATATCTCCCAGACTAAAATATTTAAAGCTAGTTGACCATGAACTTCTTTCATTAATAATATTATAGTAGTTAATATTTGCAAGAAAAACATCACTAACTAGTTTACTTAAATAAGGGGTATAACTAACTCCTACGCCAGAAGCATTATCTAAAAAAACATATTTTGCAGGATTCCAATGCTGAGAAAAAGCATCAGGTGAAGTAGCTACTCCTTGCTCACCAAGACCTGAAGCTCTTGCATCTGCTGAAATCATTAAAAAAGGAACAGCAGTTGTAATCACCCTTCTCTCCTGAGAGAAAAGATATATAACATTTAATATTAGAATTAAACTTAAAGTAATTTTTTTCATGTAATCTAAATTTTAGGCTTTAAATACTTACATCAAAAGTAAAATAATTTTTTTTTAAACAATTTACTATCTTGCACATTTAAGAAATGAAATATAATTAATGAAAGTCAAATACACACACACACTATTAGTTTTATTATTATCAATTCTAATTACAGGTTGCAATAGTAATAATCCTTTTAAAAGTAATAAAAATATATCACAAGCCACCGGATGGAAAATTAGTACAAAAGATGGCGGATTTAAAAATAAAAAATCATATAAAGGACAAAACACTGGTCCTGGACTTGTTTTTGTTGAAGGAGGAACCTATACAAAAGGAAACGTTCAAGACAATATTATGCATGACTGGAACAACACTCCTACTCAGCAATACGTCAGATCTTTTTTTATAGACGAAACTGAAGTGACTAATCTAATGTATGTCGAATATTTACATTGGATGAATAAAGTTTTTGCTAAAGAATTTCCTGATATATATAAAGCATCACTTCCAGATACGCTTGTATGGAGAAATCCATTAGGTTTTAACGAGGATATGGTTAATAATTACTTAAGACATCCTGCATTTGAAAATCATCCAGTTGTTGGGGTTAACTGGAAACAAGCTGTAAACTATGCTAAATGGAGAACAGACAGAGTAAATGAACAAATTTTAGTGTCAAATGGCTATATAAGACCAGGAGCAATTAGCCCTGATAGCCTTTCAAACGGTTATTCATTTAATACAAAAGCATATTTTTTAGATCCTTCAAATGCATATAATGGTAAAATGAACGAAATGGCTGATGGTAAACAAATAAATACTGACGAAAGCGGAGAAACTACAATAAATTATGCGTCAAGAGAAAGTGGAATTCTTTTGCCAGAATATAGACTTCCAACTGAGACAGAATGGGAATATGCTGCATTGGCCTTAAGTGAAATTTCAGAAGAAAATTTATACAGAGGAAAAAAGAAATTTCCATGGGACGGAGAATACACTAGATCTGGAAAAAGAAAAAATCAAGGTGATCAGTTAGCGAATTTCAAACTTGGAAAAGGTGATTACGGTGGAATTGCTGGATGGTCCGAAACTGGATCAGGAATTACTTCAGCAGTTAGATCATACCCTCCAAACGATTTTGGATTATACGGGATGGCTGGTAATGTAGCAGAATGGGTAGCAGATGTTTATAGACCTATAATTGATGAGGAATTGAATGACTTTAATTATTATAGAGGAAATTTATATTTCAAACCTTCTATAGACGAAAATGGAAAAGTACTTACAGTAAGTTCAGAAAATGCAAATTATGATAATTTACCAGGGTCATTAAAAAATGAAATTGAAGATGAAGACTCTATAGATAGAACAAATTATAGCAAAGGAGACAATAGAGACTTTAACGACGGTGACAGAAATTCAGTAAGAGATTTCAAACTAGACGGAGAATATTCAAAAATGTATAATTCTCCCGATCAAAATAATCAATTTGAGGAATCCACAACTCTTATAAACAACGAAGCCAGAGTATACAAAGGAGGCTCATGGCTAGATAGGGCTTATTATCTTGATCCTGCACAAAGAAGATATTATCCTGAGTCTATGACTTCAAATTTTATTGGTTTCAGATGCGCAATGTCCTATTTAGGGGAATCAAGAAATAGTAAAAAATCTAGAAAGAGATAAAATAAATTTTTTATCTGTTCTATTGTATTTCATTATATTTAACTGATGCTTACTTCAGAACTTTACAATTATTTTGAAAAATCAAACTCAGTTTCTACTGATAGTAGATCAATTAAAAAGGGTTCAATTTTTTTTGCTCTAAAAGGAGATAATTTTGATGGAAATAAATTTGCAGAAAAAGCAATTAAAGACGGAGCAAGTTATGCTGTAGTTGATGATAATACTTTAAATCATTCACAATATATAAAAGTAGACAATGTTTTAAAATCTTTACAAAGTTTATCTAAGTTTCATAGATCAAAATTATTAAAGACGAAAATCATTGCTTTAACAGGAAGCAACGGTAAAACAACAACTAAGGAACTTATTAATGAAGTTTTAAAAACTAAGTTTAATGTGTCCTCTACAATTGGAAATTTAAATAATCATATTGGAGTCCCATTAACTCTTTTAAAAATAGATCCATTAGCAGAATTTGCTATTATAGAAATGGGGGCAAATCATCTTAATGAAATTAAGTTTTTAACAGAGTTAGTAAATCCAGACTTTGGATTAATTACAAATTTTGGTAAAGCTCACCTGGAGGGATTTGGGAGCTTGAAGGGTGTAATAAAAGGTAAAAGCGAATTATACAATTTTCTAATCTCTAATAATAAAGTAGCGTTTATAAATAATGATGATGAAATACAAAAAAAATATAAAGGAAAAAAAATAAGTTTTGGAAAATCTGACCAATGCAACTTTAAATTCGAGGAGGTCTCAAATGGGATGCGAAGTGGAATTAAATTTAAAAATCAGCTTTTAAATTCTAAATTAACTGGAAATTATAATTTTAATAATATTGCATTTGCTACTTTAATTGGATTACATTTCAATGTGCCTATTTCTAAAATAAAAAAATCAATATCTGAGTATAATCCATCAAATAATAGATCACAAATTATTGAGATAAACAATAAATCTGTTATTCTTGATGCTTATAACGCAAATCCAAGTAGTATGAATTCTTCAATTCAATCATTTAATAAATTAAATGGTTCAAAAACAATTCTATTAGGAGATATGTTTGAATTAGGGAAGGAATCTGAAAAAGAACACTTTGATCTAATCAGTTTTTGTATTAGAAATAAATTTGAAAATATTTTCCTAATAGGATTAGAATTTTTTAAACATAAAAACAACTTTGATGTTCCTTTTTTTTATAAAACTAAAAAAGAGTTGATTAATCATTTTCAAAAGAATCCAATAACTTCAAAGCATATATTGATTAAAGGTTCTAGAGGGATGAAAATGGAAGAGTTAACGAACTATATTTAACATTTATGAAAAAAACGATTTTGTTTTTATTTATTATGCTTAACTCAAGCTGTACAAACAGTATTTTTTGGGAAAACTATGATGAATCTATTGAGATTTTACAGAGTAAAAGCAACGCTAACACAAGAATGCAATTTAAATTAATTCAGTCAAAAAATGAAATCAAAAATGAATGGTTTAAGAATATCTCAAAAGAATTAAGTCAATTTGGTGAAGAAAAATATAATTCGCTCAAAACGCTAATAATTGAAAAAAGTATTCCAGAAATTCAAACTAGTATTTTAAATAGCAGTCTAACTTATGAAGATTTAGTATTGTTTTATTTGTATAGAATTCAATCTATTGAGTTCGATAAAGATCAGTATTTAAATTCAATTATAAGCATTAATAAAAATGTGATAAAAGAAGCTAGAGAAAAAGATAAAACAAAGCCTGAATCTATATTTTCTTTACATGGCATTCCTGTACTTTTAAAGGATAATATTAATTATGATGGTTTAGCAACTACAGCAGGCTCAATTGCATTAAATAATAATATTTCTCAAAATGCTTTTGTAGTTGATAAATTAATAAATGAAGGAGCTTTAATATTAGGAAAAACTAATCTCAGTGAATGGGCATACTATTTTTGTAATAACTGTCCATCAGGATATAGTGCTAAAGGGGGGCAAACTTTAAATCCATATGCAAGAAAGAAGTTTGATTCAGGAGGATCCAGTTCTGGAAGTGGAGCTGCTATTTCTGCGAATTTTTCTAGTGTTTCTTTGGGTTCTGAAACCTCTGGATCTATTTTATCACCCTCTTCAGCAAACTCTATAGTAGGTTTAAAACCTACTATTGGTTTAGTAAGTCGATCAGGAATAGTCCCTATTTCAAGTACTTTAGACACCTCAGGCCCAATGACAAAAAATGTGATTGACAATGCCATAGTTTTGAAAGCAATTTCAGGATATGATCCAGACGATAGTAAGTCTGTAAATAAATCCAATATTGATCTAGAATCTATTATAAATTCCAACTTAAAAGGAAAGCGATTTGGAGTTTTTAAAGATTATTTAAGTGACTCACTTTATTTAAATGCAATAAATAAAATTAAAAAATCAGGCGGAACAATAATAGAATTCAGTCCTCCTAAAGTTGATTTTAGTGATTTTAGAAAAATATTGGATTTTGACATGAAGTTTGATCTTCCAAAATATTTTAAAAAAAATAATATTCTTTTTAACAGTATTAATGACATTGTTGAATTTAACAGTAAAGATTCTTTATTAAGATCTCCTTATGGACAAGGTATTTTTAAATCTATTGTTAGTGACTCAACTAAATTAGATGAAATAAATTCAATTAAAACTAGAATCAAAACAGAAGGGAAAAAATATTTTGACATAGCTATTAAAAAATATAAGCTAGATGCGATTATATCTATAAATAATTACCATGCAGGCTATGCTGCTGGAGCATATTATCCCTGTCTAACTGTACCAATGGGTTACGACGAAGTTGGTAAACCATTTAACTTGACCTTTATATCTCCGTCGTTTACTGAGAATAAACTTTTACAAATTGGATATGCTTTTGAAAAAGAAACGAATTTCAGAGTTAAACCTTTTAATTAAATCGCTCATAATAAGTCGAGTAACTTGTTCGTAATGGAGATATTATTTTGAAAATCTCTAAACCGTTTTTAGATTCAAAATTCAGTTTAGATTCTTTATCTATTTTTAAAAAAGTTCCTCTAGCTAGTTTTTGATTTTCATGTGTTAAAGTTCCTTTTTTAATAAAAAAAGAATAAACCAGTTCAGAATTTAAATTAATTTCATGAAATCCATCATCATAATTGATTTCATAAATTTCAATTCCTTCTGACTCCATTTTAAAAGGAGAACCTTTACCTTTTATTGTTAAAACAGAGCTTTTTTCCTTTCTAGACAATGGAAAAGATTCGAGTTTATAATCACTATAAGAAGCAGGTTTGGAAATTGTTTTTGAAATATCTGGATCAAACCAAATTTGAAACATTCGAGAATTATCTAAGAGTTCTTCAGCATGAGATATTCCATTACCAGATCTAATTATCTGCGCATCTCCTTTTAGTAATTCAATCCATTTGTTTTGTTGAGAATCAAAATGTTTTATACTTCCCTCAATGACAAAACTACAAATCTCAAATCCTTGATGGGGATGCAAACCAATTGTACTTCTTGATGATGGAGTCCAAGCATCAGCCCAATAAAATATATTTGAATAGGGTTTTAATTCTCCACCGTCTTGAGTAAATCCAATAGGCTTTTTTTCTAATATTTCACCATTATTAAAATTACCATTTGCTTGCTCTTTACTACTATATATTTTAATTGACATTTTATTAAAGTTTTATAAGGCAATATTAATAAATCTAGTAGTAAAAAGTAACTATAAATTTCTAGGTCCTTTTCAGTAACTAAAAGAAATCAATGTATTACTTATTTATTGTTTTTTAAATAATCTAAGGCTAATGTGGTCATAGATTTTAACCCTGTTATCATGGCTGAATCATCAACATAAAAGTCAGGCGTATGATGAGGAGCTGCTTTTAATGGGTCTGTGCCCTTTTTTGCTCCACCAATAAAAAAATAAATTCCTGGTATTTGTTCTTGAAAAAAAGAAAAATCTTCAGCTCCAGTGATTGCATTCATAGAATTAACATTTTCAGAACCATTAATTCTTTGAAGTGATGGTAACATTTGAGCATATAACTCTGGATCATTATAAGTTATAGGGTAAGTTACCTGGTAGGTAATTTTTGCTTTGGCATTATTAGCCTCAGCAATATTTTTAACTATTTTTTCAAGTCTTTTTATTAGAACATCCTTCATATTATTATCAAGTGTTCTGATTGTGCCTAGCATATATAAACTTTCTGGAATAATATTACTTCTAACACCTCCGTGAATACTCCCAATGGTAACAACTGCAGCAGCTTCAGTTAGAGGCATGTTTCTGCTTACAATGGTTTGGATTGAATTAATCATTTGAGATGCTGTAACAATTGGATCTACACCAGTCCAGGGAGTTGATCCGTGTGTTTGAACGCCTTCAATATCAATTCTAAATTCATTAACAGCAGCCATAATTCCTTTTGGTCTAACATAGACTTGTCCAGCACTAATTTGAGACCAAATATGAAGACCAAAAATTGCGTCAACATCTGGATTTTTTAAAACACCTTCTTTAACCATTAATTCAGCTCCACCTTCTTCCCCAGCCGGTGCTCCTTCTTCTGCCGGTTGAAAAATAAATTTTACAGACCCCGGAATCTGATCTTTAATATCGTACAAAACTTTAGCCACACCAAGTAATATTGCAGTATGGGTGTCATGTCCACAAGCATGCATTACAGGAACTGTATCTCCATTATATTCTCCAGTCATTTTTGAAGCCCAAGGGATGTCAGCTCTTTCTTTTACAGGTAAACCATCAATATCTGCTCTTAAAGCAACGACAGGGCCAGGTTTACCTCCTTTTAATAATGCAACAACTCCAGTTTTTGCAACACCTGTCTGTGGTTCAAGACCAATTTTTCGTAATTCTTCAGCTATCCTTTCAGATGTTTTAAATTCTCTATTGCTAAGTTCCGCATTTTCATGAAACCAATGTCTTAGGTCTATAACTTGATTTTCATAATCAGAAATTAATTCAGTAATTTTTTTATCAAATTTTTGAGAAAAAGAAAAAAAAGAACAAAACAAGAATACAGGCACTAAATATTTTTTCATAATAATATTATTTTAAGTTTGAATTTAATTTTTCACAAGCTTTCAAAAACATTTTTTTCAAATCAGTATCTATAATTCCCTCTTTTGAATTAAAGTTTGAAGAAAAATTAGGTAAAGAAAATATTGGAATCTCAAACTTATGGTTAAATGAAATTCTATTATATGCTGTATTTAAAACTGACTTTGCTCCTTTTTCACCATCAGAAGTGGAAAGCAACAACATCGGCTTGTCCCACCAAACTATTTTACCAATTCTTGAAATCCAGTCAAATATATTTTTGAAAGCAGCAGTATAAGAACCATTATGCTCAGCAAAAGAAATTATTATTGCATTAGAAGATTTTAAAATTTCATAAAACTTATTAGCCTTCTCAGGAATTCCGTATTTAGATTCTTTGTCTTCGCTAAATATAGGCATCTCAAAATCATTAAGATCTAAAATAATTATTTCAGCATTTTCAAATTGATTCGATGCATATATAGACAATTCTTTATTGATAGATTTTTTAGAAGAACTTGCTCCAAATACAACAATTTTTTTCATATAGTGGGTCATACTGGATTCGAACCAGTGACTTCTACCCTGTCAAGGTAACACTCTGAACCAACTGAGTTAATGACCCATTTCTGTAAAACACAGAAGAATAAAAAAAGGGACTTAAAGCTTGCGTCCTTTTTTTTTATCCTAATGCAACTAAAATAAGCATTTAAATATTAGAATCTACAAAATTAATATCTATACTATCATTTGCAGAAACATTTTTGTTACCAGCCTTATAAACAGAATAATTCTGAACCATTTTTTGTACTCTCCCTGCTTTCATTATAAATGTATTTATTAACCAATTCTCTGTGTTCATCTACAACTGACATATTCTATTTATCATTATATTTAGATTATGAAAATCAGAAATACATTAAAATCATAGTTTATGATGTATCATGGCGGATTTGACAATGGTCCTAAGGACTTTGAAAAAAAATTGACAAAAAATCAAGCTAAATGGCTTGTTATTTTTATAGTTGCAATACTCTTACTAATCATAATATTTGCCTAAAATTAACAACAGATAATATGAAAAAACAATTAAAACATTTGCCTTTTATTATTGCTATTGGTTTGTTTCTTTTAGGGGTTTCGGATTACAGTGACGAAACTGATTTGCTTGATCCGTTTAACGAACCCTCTCAATACTATTTTACAATTACTTTTTTAATAATGTTTTTTCTTTGGAAGAATAATTACTTTACACGTAATAAATCATAGTTTGTGAAAAGAAAAGAAAAAATGTTTAGATTTTGGGTTGATATTTTATTTAAGATTATAGTATTTATAGCATCAGTAATAGCTATGAAATTAATTTTCTTTAAATAATCAATAATTACTTTTTATTGAACACTACAGGAAAAGAATAACTAATTGCTACTGGATAATCATTTTTAAGTGCAGGTTCCAAAGAGGGTATTTTTTTAATTACTTTTTCTGCTTGAACTCTATATTCCTCATCACCAAATGAAGTTATTTCAAAAATATTTCCATCATTTTCAATAATTAGCTCTAAAAAAACAATTACCTGATCACTATCTTTAGAATGAGTTTTTGGATATTTTAAATATTTTTTCACGTAAAAATCAATGTTTTCTTTAAATAACGAAATAGAGGTTTCAGGCGTTACATCTACAGCTTTTGGAAACAAAGGAGCCCAATCAATGCTATCTAAAGTAAAAATATCATTTGGATCAAAGTTCTGTGATTCAAGTCTATATGTAACTGGAATTCTAAAAGGACGGGGACTAACGATTCCATTAATCTTTCCGGGTTTCATTACAGGAAGTTGATCAAATATTTTCATAGCAGCTTCTTCAAAAACAGCATTGGCAATCCTTAATGACTCAGCGTCCTTAAACTCAACACCAACTATAGAAGATTTAGCAAAAAGTTTATCAACTTTGCCATTGATGTCTATTTCAAAAAATACATTTACAACAGATTGAAGACCAATATCTTTAGCAGAGTCTGGAAAAATAAAATATTTCTCAATGTGCTCACTTAACGTTTCATTGAAACAAATACTTTGATTCTTAACTGGAACTAATTTACAAATAGGAAAAACAGGAAACTCATCCGTTACAACTTCGTTATCTTGAGAAAAAAGAAAAGAAAAAAAGAAAAGAAAAACAACTGAAAGTAATTTCTTGAACATATATTTTTTTTAGTATTATTAAGAAAAAGCTAATCTACAATTAAGTAAACTTTTTTTTATTAAATTTATAATGAATTATAAAAATAGTATGAAAATTTATAAATATATTTTACCATTCTTTTTTCTTGCTTTAATGAATTCATGCGAAAATATGGATCAAGAAATGACTGATGATGAATTAATACAGGCAATTATTGAATCTGACCATAGAATTTCTGTGACAAAGAGTGAAATCCCTAAGACAGCTATTACAAGTTTAAACTTTAAAATGCCTGATGAAGTAATTCGTGTTGCTGAACTAGCTCCTGAACTAGGTTATGAAATAGAAATGAAAAGCTGGGACTTTTTTGATTTTGAACTTGATTATGAAAGAAATGATAACCAGTATTTCTCAACAAATGGGAGAGAATTAGATTCTTCAAAGAACGGAAAAGATGATTGGGGAGATAAAAAAAATAATGATGGTAAAGATGAAAAGAAAAAAAGGGGACCGTGTTTTAAATTTGTTTATCCAATTTCATACACTATGAAAGATGGAGCAGTGATTTCAGGAAATAATAGAAAAGAAATTCACAATCAAATGAAAGTGTATTTTGAAAAAAATGGTAAAACAAAAGAAAACAAACCGACTTTAAATTTGCCTATTCAAATTCTGACTATTGACCATAACAAAAAGATTTCTAAAAAAGACATATTAAACCTTGATGATTTAAAAATGCTTATGGTTTACTGTAAAGGAAATAAAAATGAGAACGGAGACAAAAAAAGTGATTAGAATCAATATAAAATAAAAGAGCTCCATTATGGGGCTTTTTTTGTTTAAAGACCGTTTATTTTATTCCAGGCAAAAAACATAGACGAAGCAAAGAAAAACAAAGCACCCAGCGGTAATAAAAAAAATGGTTCATCCAGATACCCGTTTTCATCAATTTCCGATCCAATTAAAAAAAACAATAGATAACAGGACAAACTAATTAAAAATAAAATTAATGGTAATTTTTTTCTCACAATTAAAATTTTACTATTTATAATATTTTAAAAATACATAAATCTAATTTTATATTTTTTATTTTTGAACAGATATTATATTATATGAAACATATTTCTAAACAAGATTTAAATGCTATGGATCGCATTTATAGATTGAATTTAATTAATAGCTGTACAGGCTATAAATCTGCTAATTTAATAGGAACTGTTTCAATAGAAAACATTCATAATGTCGCTGTTTTCAGTTCTATAACTCACCTAGGAAGTGATCCAGCTTTACTGACCTTTATTGTAAGGCCAACAACAGTACCTAGAGACACCTACAAAAATATTCTTGATAATAAAGAATTTACTGTAAATCATATAAATATTGACGATATCAAAGAAGCTCACCATACTTCTGCAAGGTATCCCTCAATTATTTCTGAATTTGATGTGACAGATTTAGAAAAGGAATTTAAAGATCATTATAAAGCACCATTTGTAAAATCATCAAATGTAAAATTAGGGTGTAAGTACTTAAACCAATACGAAATTAAGGAGAATAATACATTATTAATGGTCGCTGAAATTAATGATATTTATTTTAATGAAGATATTATTCAAAATGATGGCTGGCTAAATTTAGAGACTGCTAAAACAGTGACTGTTAATGGACTTGACGGTTACGCTTTACCTAGTTTAGTAGATAGATTTGAATATGCTAAACCTAAAAATGAATAATTTTATAAATACAGGGATTTTAAAATATTCTGAAATCAACTCTCAAAAAGAACCAATTTTACTTAAGGAGCTGAACAGGGAAACTCACTTAAAAATTTTAAATCCAAGAATGTTAAGTGGTGCTTTTCAGGGAAGATTAATATCATTAATATCCAAATTAATTAAACCTAAAAAAGTATTAGAAATTGGAACCTACACTGGATATTCTGCATTATGTATTTACGAAGGTTTAGATAAAAAAGGAATAATTCACACTATTGATAAAAACGAAGAACTAGTTGAAATTCAAAAAAAATATTTTAAAAAAACTGGAGAGAGAGAAAAATTTATTCAGCATACTGGAAATGCTCTAGAAATCATTCCTGAAATCAATGAAACATTTGATTTAATTTTTATAGATGCGGATAAAGAAAATTATATAAATTACTTTAATTGTATTATTGATAAATTGAACAAAAACGGAGTTATTCTGGCGGATAATGTGCTTTGGAGTGGAAAAGTAAATGATGAAAGACATCAAGATGAAACAACAAAAATATTACGATTGTTTAATGAACTAGTAAATAATGACAACAGAGTGGAAACTATTTTACTTCCTATTAGAGATGGTATTTCTATAATTAGAAAAATTTAGAATTTTCTTTTAATAGATCCTCCCAAATCATCCATTTTTTCTTTAACATCTTTTATTTCTTTTTTTATAGAATCCGTATCAATTCCTTGATTTTCGGCGCTTTTTTTTATTTCTGACTTAATATCTTCTGTAGCATCTTTAACCTGACGAATTCCTTTTCCTAATCCTTTAGCAATTTCAGGAATTTTGTCAGCTCCAAAAACTAATAGAACAATTAATCCAATAAAAAGAATTTCGGGACCACTAATAAAAAAAATCATAAATAATTTTATTTTATGTAAATATAAAAAAAAGGTCAATTAAATAATTGACCTTTTTTTGATTAACCTTTTACCTTAGATTTAAATTTGTCAAATTCTGATTCATCCTTTTTCTTAGGCCATGAATTATTTGATGTATCAATATCAGCAGTTTCTAAATCTGGATCTAAATTGATATTTATAATTTTTTTATTAGAAGTAATTAATTTCTTTACCTCTTTATCATTTTTTCTCCATATTTGAGCAGGATAAGTAACTCTTTTAGTCGTTCCATCTTCGTATTCATAATCAACAATAATTGGCATAACCAAGCCTCCTGGTTTTTCAAAAATGATTTCATAAAAGAATTTAGGAACTTCTTTATCAGAAACTTCGTTTTCTTTGAGATAATTGTTAAGTAATTTTGAATTTTCTAAAGGATCTTTGTCTTTAATGCTATTAGTGTCATTTTCAAAATTTTCTAAAAATACTAGTGGTCGTAACCTATTTCTAGGAATACCTCTTTCTTCCATAATTTTTTTCATTTCTTCTCCTGGTTCGCTTGAAATAAAATATTGTTTTACATCCTTAATTCCAATATCTACATAATCTGTTGTATAAAACCATCCTCTCCAAAACCAATCTAAATCAACAGCAGATGCATCCTCCATAGTTCTGAAAAAATCTTCTGGACTAGGATGCTTAAACATCCAGCGTTTTGAATAAGTTTTAAAGGCGTGATCAAAAAGTTCTTTGCCCATAATTGTTTCTCTTAAAATATTAAGAGCTGTAGCAGGCTTTCCATAAGCATTAGGACCTAGGCTGTATACGTTTTCAGGATTACTCATGATTGGTGCTAAAAAATTTTGATCTACACCCATATATCTTGTAATCATACTGGCTGGTCCTCTATCAGATGGGAAGTTTTCGAGTGGATAAATAATTTCTGGAATATCTTTACCTAATTTTTGTTCGGTGATGTATTGAACATAAGTATTAATTCCTTCATCCATCCAAGCCCATTGTCTTTCATCGTTATTCACAATCATTGGAAACCAATTATGCCCAACCTCATGAATTATCACACCTATCATTCCAAATTTAACATCATCAGAATAAGAACCATCCAAATTAGGTCTTCCAAAATTGAAACATATCATTGGATATTCCATACCAATTTGTTTTGCGTGAACAGAAATTGCTTTATGATAAGGGTAGTCAAATGTATAATCTGAATAAGTTTTTAAAGTTTCAGCTACTACTACAGTTGAATAATCCTCCCATAAAGGGTTACCTTCTTTTGGATACATAGAAACAGCCATCACATCTTTATCTCCAATTTTAACTGCCATCATATCCCATATAAATTTTCTAGACGTTGCAAAAGCAAAATCTCTAACATTTTCAGCAACAAAGTGCCATGTTTTTTTCTTTTTCGAAAAACCTTTTTCAACTTCTTCAGCTTCTGCTTGAGTTACTATCATTACAGGCTTATCATATGTTTTTTTTGCTTTATTGTAACGTTTAATCATTTCTTTAGAGAATACACTCTTTCTGTTTTGAAGCTCTCCAGTTGCATCTAATATATGATCAGAGGGAACAGTTATCTTTACGTCATAGTTTCCAAATGGCAAAGCAAACTCACCATCTCCCCAAAATTGATAATTTTGCCAACCTTCAACTTCATTATAAACAGCCATTCTTGGAAAGAATTGAGCTATAATATAAACTCTGTTACCATCTTTATCAAAAGATTCATAACCAGATCTCCCATCTTGATTTACGTGATCCTGAATATTATACCACCACTTAATTGAAAAAGAAAAACTTTCGCCACTTTTTAAAACACTAGGTAAATCAACTCTCATCATAGTTTGATTTACAAAATGTTTTAAAGGCTTCTTATTTCCATCTAAAACATATTCAATATTAAACCCTCCATCAAACGGATCAGTCAAAAATTCTTTATTAAAAGCTGAGGGAGCATACGCAGGCGAAACTCCACCTTCATCAATAAGAAGAGAAGGAGAATCTTTTTTTCTAATATTTTGATCTAATTGCACCCATAAATATTCCAAATTATCGGGTGAATTATTAGTATAAGTTATAGTTTCAGAGCCATATACCCTCTTATTTTCATCATCCAATTCAATATCCATTTTGTAATCGGCTTGTTGTTGATAATATGCTGGACCTGGTGCACCAGAAGCAGTTCTGAACATATTAGGTGAAGAAAATTCTTGATAAAGTTGTCTAAACTTATTTACATTTATATTTTCTTGGTTTCTTTCTTTTGGCACCTGAGACAAACCAGAAAATGAAACTAGTAAACCAAGAACAAATAATACTATTTTTTTATAATTCATAATTTATTTATTAAAAATTAAATTTAATGAAAATCTTTAAATATCCAGAGAAAGTATCGAATTATTCATTCTAGAAATAAAACTCTTTTTATTACCATTTTTTTTAACATGAATAATATTCTTTTGTTCAGAATAAATATCAAATAAAAGTTTATTGTCAATACTAAGATTATTAAAATTTGGAAGATTTTCAATTTCTAAATAAAACACATACATATCATTTTTATTTTCTAAGCCTAAAAAATTTAATTTATTTTTAACATCATCCAATAAAACAATAAGAAATGAATTAAAATAATTATTGATATTATTATGGTACAAAGAATCAATAAGCATCTTGTCAGTTAATATATCATTTATATCATATTTTTTTTTGAAAGCTTCCTTAAAATCATCTTTGAATAATCTTACAGTAATTTGAAGAGAATTTGAATCAGTAAAATTAAAAAGAGATGTACTAACATAGTATTTGTGTACTGAAAAACCTAAACAAAAAACTATTAGAATTAATTTTAATTTATTCATTTCTACTTTTATAAAATTTATCAAATGCTTCTAAAACTAATCCATGATTTGACAGTTTAAAATCATTTTGGATTGAACTATTTTCAATAGCTCCAAGGACAAATTCATATACCTCATCTTGCGTTAGGTTATAGGATCTTGTAAAAAAACTGACACCATAAAACTCAATAACATCAACTGTAGAAATATTCTGTTTATCCCAAACTCTTCTTTTTTTCAAACGTTTATAATATCCACTTAGGTTTTTATATAAAGCTTCAATATTAATAGCCATTACTGGTAAGCCAATAAAAGGTACGATTTTCTCAATTTTTTCTTCTCTAATTCCTTTAAATCCTGGAATACCAACATCATCAAAATTTACTGGGACCTTAACATTAGAGTTTGCCATATCATTTAATATATTTCCTGACAAATTATGAGATCTGACCACAACGTTACTTAATTGATTAATAAATTGATCAACATAAACTTTTAAATAAACTTGATCAAATATTTCTTCTTCCATTACAATTACACGGGGTTTTATTTGAACCGAAGATATTATAATCGTGTCTTGTTTTTTAACTCCAATTTCAAAGACCCCATTAATATTAGTAATTGTTTTGGAACCACTGGTCTTGTTTATTATGTGGATACCACTAATACTTACTGAATCGTTAACAATTTCGCCTTTTAAAGTTTTAAAATTTTGTTTGTTTTGAGAAAAAACAGAGATTAATCCTAAAAAAAAACAAAATATAAAACTAACTTCTTTCAAGTATCTTTTTAAATTTATCACTTTGTTTAATTAGAAAATCTAATAGTTGAAATTCATTACTTTTTTTAAATAAAAATTTTGAAGGAAATTTATCATCACAGTACAACAAGAACTCTGGAATATATTGTTTTTTAACGCCAAGGCTTTTAATAAAAAAAGCATCGTCATATACCTCTCTAATTAAATCACTTGGTTTAAAATTAACGTTACTTAATTCCTTGTCGATTTCTTCGTCTTTATTAGAAGATTGAGCAATCATTTTGTAAAGGTTTATAAAATTTAATCCATTGTTAAATGTGCCTGCTTTCAAAATTTGATTTTCAATTTTAGATGACTTATCAAAGTCATAATATGTTCTTTTAAATTCTTCCTCTTTTAAATCTAAAAACTTTTGTGTATTCTCTGGTCCAACAACTACTTCATCTAATACAGTTACCTTTTCATTAACATCTATAACTAAACGGCTTTTTTGAAGAATTTCTTTATTTACAACAACGGATCTTATTTGATATTGTACAGATGAAAAAACAAGTCGATCATTTAATTTGACAAGTATTTCAAACTCTCCTTCACCATCTGTTATTGTAGCTTTTCTACTCGTATTATTCACAACATTAGCAGATATTACGTTGCTGTTTTTATATAAAACCTTTCCCCGAATCCATGTTCTATCATCGGATTGAGAATAAATCATATTAGAAATAAAAAATAATATAAAAACGTATCTCATAAAATAAATTGAGCGAGAGACCGGGTTCGAACCGGCGACATTCAGCTTGGAAGGCTGACGCTCTACCAACTGAGCTACTCTCGCATTATTACAAATATAAAATTAATGAATTCTTATGTTATATTAATAACAACTAAATATATTACTAATTTTAACTTTAATGAGTTTGATTTTAAAAAAAGTTAAAAGCACGGATTTATATCTTTTAAGAAACAAAGTCTTGAGAAACAGTAAAGGAATTAAGTACTGTAAATTTGAGGGAGATGAACGTGAGGATACAGTACATTTTGCTGTATTTAAAGATAATTCAATAATTGGTGGAGTTTCCCTTATTAAAAACAATACTAATAATATCAAATCCTCAAGTAATATTCAACTTAGGGGGATGGCAGTTTATAAAAATTATCAAAAAAACAAAGCAGGTTCATTATTAATTAAAAAAGTAGAATCCTATTGTACAAAAAATAATATTGATTTTATCTGGATGAATGCAAGATCAGAGGCTTTAGAATTTTATTTAAAAAATGGTTACATAAAAACTAAAAAAAGTTTTAATATTGAAGGAATTGGTGAACACTATTTTTTACACAAAAAAATAAAATGATAAAGCATATAAAATTTTTATTAATTCTATTTTTTTTAATTTGTGTGAAAAATCATTCTCAAGAAAATATGAATATAGATTTTATTACAGGAATTGAACATAATGATTTGGTTGGAGACAGTTTAA
>JABJFE010000110.1 GCA_018662905.1 Flavobacteriaceae bacterium | reverse complement strand
TTTTCAATTCACCATCAATAATCCTTGTAAGTTTTATTGATTTTTTATATGCTTTTTCAGAAAGACCACCAGCATAAAAAAGTAAATCGGAAAGAGTTTCACTTTCTTTTGTCTCAAATTTTCCAGGTATTTTTACTGCTCCATCAATTGTAACTCTATTTGTATATGGTCCTACAACAATGAGGTCATTATTTTCTAATCTAATGTTTGAAGATCCATCTCCTTTAGTTAAAAATTTATATACATCCACTGAATTTATCAGTTTGTTGTTTCTGTAAAGTTTAATTTCTCTTAAAGTAGCATTCTCATTAATTCCCCCTGCAACATAAATAGCATTATAAACAGTATTGAAAGCACTAAAATTATATGTTCCAGGTAAGTTAACTTCTCCAACAATATTAACTCTTACAGCCCTTGGAATTCCAACTGAAATATTAACAAAAGTTGTTTTATTATTTATTCCAGAATAAATACTTTTAAATCTAGAGAGTAATCTTTTTTTTGCATTTTCTAAAGACAATCCACTTAAATTAACGGGTCCAATATTTTCTAGAATAACATCTCCATCTGGACTTACTTCTGATTGATAATAATTTTCGGACTGACCATAAATATCAATAAATAATTTATCACCAGGTCCAATCACATAGTCTAAAGGAGTGGGAATATTTAAATTTGATTGAAAAGACAGGAAAGTATTTCCTCTAAAAACTTCAAAACCAAAAACATCACTTTTAACTTCTCTAAAAACCTCCATTTCCTCTTCCCATCTTTTTCTCATTCTTGTTTCTTCAAGAGGAGTGCTGGCATTTGCTGATACTCTAGCTACTGTTTCGGCGGATTTAAATCTTTTATCGAGTTTCTCTAAATCTGCTTGAGACATTCCTTGAGACCTAGCTATTTTTAATAAATCAAATTGATTATATCCTTGAGATGATGCCCTTCTTAATATCAAATCGATTTGACCACTATTTAAATCAGAAAAATTTACTCCTGAAAGATCAGAAAAATTTTGAGAATATGAGGACATTGACATTACAAAAGTGAATGTAATAACTAAACTTATCCTTAAATATTTTAACATTTTAAAAAATTTGGAAATACAAATATACTTAAAAACTAAAGAGTTGGGTTTTTTAAGGATAAAACACAATTAAAAAAGATTCTTTTTTTAATCTAATCAGGATAATCAATATATTGCACGCATGTTTAAAAAAGAGTTTTTTATTTTATTTCTTCTTGTATCGAGTTTTATCAATGCACAAACCGAAATCAAAGTTAATTTAGCTTCAGCTCTATTACTTGTTCCAAATATCGGGATTGAGGTGCAGCTCTCAGAAAAATTAGGGTATCAATTAGACACCAGTGCTAGTTTTTTTGATAATATTGAGGGTTCTCCATTTCAAACAATTCAAATTTTTAATGAGATTAGGTATTATCCTAAACTTAAAGAAGGAAAAAATGAAAGATCTTTTTTTATTGGACCCCACGTTGGATATGGAATGTTTACTTTAAAAATTCCCCGATTTATTACTTCAATTGTAGATACAGAGCTTAAAGAAGAGGGTAGTTATCAGTCGGGAAGAAATGCATACTATGGAATTACTATTGGGAAAAAAATCCCTTTAAAAAACAATAAGTTTAACCTTGAATTATTTATTGGTGGTGGGACTTCTCAATCCAACTACAAATATTACAACAAAGAAGGAAATAGAGTTTTTGAAAATCCTGATATCGAAAAAGATTTTAACCAGAGTGGAGAAGAGTTAGTTTACAAGGGAGGAGTTATGCTTACTTACAAGCTTTAATTAAGCTCTTTTTAAAATCCCATCAAACAAAATTTTAATGGTTTTAAAAACAATTTTAAAATCTAATAATAAACTCCAATTTTTAAAGTAAAAAACATCCATTTTAACTCTATCGCTCATATCTTGAACTGAACCAATAAAACCTGAATATCCCATACTTTGAGCAAGTCCAGTAATTCCAGGCTTAAAACGGTGTCTTTTATTAAAAGAACCAATTTGATTTTTAAATTGTCTGTTAAGGTTAACAGGATGTGGTCTTGGACCTACAATTGACATATTTCCTAGAAAAACATTAATAAATTGACGCATCTCGTCAAGGGTGCTTAACCTTAAAAAC
>JABJFE010000139.1 GCA_018662905.1 Flavobacteriaceae bacterium | reverse complement strand
ATTAATAGTGTTCTTAAAGAAGTTGATCATTTATACATAGCTTTAGGAACCACAAGAAAAAAAGCTGGAAGTGCTGAGAATTTTAAAAAAGTAGATTATCATTATTGTCTTAATTTAGCTAAGAATGCATGTAATTGTGGAGTAAAAAGTATTTCCATAATATCCTCAGTCGGATCAGATCCCAACTCATTTTTTTTATATCCAAAAACCAAGGGATTGATCGAAAAGCATATTTCAGAAATTTCATTAAATCATTTAAGTATTGTTAGGCCTGGGATAATTTTAGGCAAAAGAAATGAAAGTAGGGTTGGAGAAAAAATAGGAAAAATTTTGTTTTCTTTAATAGATAAACTTCTTTTTGGTAGTTATTCTAAATATAAAAGTATCTCTGCTGACAATATTTCAAAAGCAATGATTTATCAAATTACCGATTCCTCTCCCGGAGTAAATATACTTGAGTATAATGAACTAATAAAAAGTTCAAATAGTTTTGACGATCTTATAAAACTTGATTGATAGAATTATTTACATTTGCCAGAAATTTTAGTTGATGCTAAACATACACAACCTTTCTGTTTCTTTTTCTGGAGAATATTTGTTTAAAGAAATTTCATTTAAATTAATTTCAGGAGACAGAGTAGGTCTTATTGGAAAAAATGGAGCTGGAAAATCTACCTTGTTAAAACTTTTATCAAAAGAAAACGAGATGGATTCAGGTTCTATAGCTTATGAGAAAGATCTGAAAATAGGATTTCTTAAACAAGACATTGATTTTGATAAAGGCAGAACTGTTTTAGACGAAGCATATCAAGCATTTACTGAAATTAAATCCCTTGAACAACAACAAAATCAAATTAATACTCAGTTAAGTGAAAGAACAGACTATGAAAGTGATTCATATTTAGAGTTAATTAATGATTTAAGTGATGTTAATGACAGATATGAGTTAATAGGAGGGTATAATTACCAAGGGCACACTGAAAAAATATTACAAGGTCTTGGTTTTAAAAGAGAAGATTTTTATAAAAGTACAGACACTTTTTCTGGAGGATGGAGAATGAGAATAGAATTAGCTAAGCTTCTACTTCAAAGTAACGATCTGCTATTATTAGATGAGCCTACAAATCATTTAGATATAGAATCTATAATATGGCTTGAAAACTTCCTTAAATCTTTTTTAGGTGCAGTAGTTATTGTCTCACATGATAAAATGTTTTTAAACAATGTGACTAATAGAACAATTGATATTTCTTTAGGAAGGATATATGATTTTAATAAACCCTATTCAAAATACTTAGTTTTAAGAGAAGAAATAAAATCTCAACAAATTAGTGCTCAAAAAAATCAAGAAAAACATATTCAACATACAGAGAAATTAATTCAAAAGTTTAAAGCAAAAGCTTCTAAAGCATCAATGGCTCAATCTTTAATGAAGAAAATTGAAAAAATTGATAGAATTGAAGTTGATCAAGACGATAATAGTGTAATGAAATTAAACTTTAATATTTCAATAAACCCTGGGAAAGTTGTAACTGAAATTGAAAGTTTATCAAAAGATTATGGTGACAATAAAGTATTGTCTAATGTCAATTTGCTTATTGAAAGAAAAAGTAAAATAGCATTTGTTGGACAAAATGGACAGGGTAAATCAACTTTAGCTAAAATTATGGTGGGAGAACTTGCACCATCCACAGGAAATTCAAAATTAGGTCATAATGTTCAAATTGGATATTTTGCTCAAAATCAAGCTGAATATTTAGATGGTACTAAAACTGTTTTACAAACAATGATAGATTCCGCTAATGAAACAAACAGATCTAAAGTAAGAGATGTATTGGGATCTTTTTTGTTTAAGGGTGATGATGTTGAAAAATATGTAAGAGTACTTTCTGGTGGTGAAAGAAACAGGTTAGCACTTGCTAAACTTCTTTTGCAACCTTTTAATGTGTTAGTTATGGATGAACCAACTAATCATTTAGATATTAAATCTAAAAGTGTTTTAAAACAAGCTCTAATTAAATTTGATGGAACTCTAATTTTAGTTTCTCATGATAGAGATTTTTTACAAAATTTAACAAACAAAGTTTACGAATTTAAAAGTCAAAATATTAAGGAGTATTTAGGTGATATTGATTTTTACCTAAATCAAAGAAAAATAGAAGATTTTAGAGAAATTGAAAAGAAAGATAAAGTAATAAGTGTAAAAAAGAATAAAAATATTGACAGTTCAACAGAAAGAGAATTGAAAAAAAGGATTAGTAATATTGAGAGTAAAATTTCTAGATTAGAAAATGAAATTTCAATTATTGACAAAGATTTGGAAGAAGATTATGAGAAAACAATTTCTAGAGATAATTTCTTTTCTAATTATGAAAAGAAAAAATCTGATTTAGATTCT
>JABJFE010000022.1 GCA_018662905.1 Flavobacteriaceae bacterium | reverse complement strand
TATCCTCAATGCCTGATGTTATAAAAGTGAATGAAATCTGATAAACACTTACAAGAGTGAAACAAAAAGCAAAAAACTTTATTAGACCATTATTATGCATAATATTTTATTTATGAGTTCTTTTTTTAAAACGAGCAAATATATGATTTACTTGATGATAAAGCAATTCTAAAAATAAACATCAAAGTAATTTATTAGATTGATTGTACCTACAGAGCTAAATTCATTTTTCTAACAGCTGATGCACTGTCAGCAAATTTTACCATTTCCTGATCGTTTAATTTTAAATTTATAATTTTTTCACATCCATTTTTTCCAATAATACATGGAACACCAATACAAATGTCATCTTGGTTATACTCTCCATCCAAAAATACTGAACATGGAATAATTCTCTTTTCATCATTTAAAATTGATTTTACTAAAAAAGCAACTGAAGCACCAGGAGCGTACCAAGCTGATGTACCTAAGAGTTTAGTAAGTGTTGCTCCTCCAACCATCGTACTGGCTGAAACCTTTTCTAATTCTTCTTCAGTAATTAAGTCAGAAATTGGTAAGCCATTATAAGTAGCTAATCTTGTTAATGGAATCATTGTAGTATCTCCATGACCACCTATTACCATTCCATGAATATCATTTGCAGGTCTATCGAGTGCCTGCGAAAGATATGTTTTAAATCTAGAACTGTCTAAAGCACCTCCCATACCTATTACTCTATTTTTAGGTAATCCAGTTGATTTTAGTGCTAGATAAGTCATAGTGTCCATAGGGTTAGAAACAACAACGATAATTGTATTCGGAGAATGTTTTAAAATATTTTCAGAAACTGTTTTTACTATTCCTGCGTTAATTCCAATTAACTCCTCTCTTGTCATTCCAGGTTTTCTAGGAATACCAGATGTAATAACTACAACATCACTATCAGATGTTTTTGAATAATCACCAGTAGTTCCAATTATTTTTGTTCCAAAACCTATAGTTGTTTGAGTTTGCATCATATCTAATGCTTTACCCTCAGCAAAACCTTCTTTGATATCTAAAAGAACAACTTCACTTGCAATAGATTGAGTTGCAATTACTTCTGCACAAGTTGATCCAACATTTCCTGCACCTACAATAGTTACTTTCATTTATTTAATAATTTTTTATTAGACGTCGATATTAGCGTATGTAGCATTTTTTTCAATGAATTCTCTTCTTGGTGGAACTTCGTCACCCATTAACATTGAAAATACCCTGTCAGCTTCAACTGCGTTATCAATTGTTACCTTTCTAAAAGTTCTAAACTCTGGATTCATTGTAGTGTCCCAAAGCTGAATAGCATTCATTTCTCCTAGCCCTTTATATCTTTGAATTGAAACTCCTTGTCCAAAATCGTCCATAATCTTATCTCTTTCCTCATCATTCCATGCGTATAGTTTTTTAGCTCCTTTCTTAACAAGATATAATGGAGGTGTAGCGATATAAATATTTCCGTTTTCGATAAGTTCTTTCATATATCTAAAAAAGAAAGTTAAAATCAGTGTTGCAATATGACTTCCATCTACATCGGCATCACACATAATTACAACCTTGTGATACCTTAATTTTTCTAAATTAAGAGCTTTACTATCCTCTTCTGTTCCAATTGTAACGCCAAGAGCAGTATATATATTTCTTATTTCCTGGTTTTCAAAAACTTTATGTTGCATAGCTTTTTCTACATTAAGTATCTTACCTCTTAACGGTAAAATAGCTTGGAAATTTCTGTCCCTTCCTTGTTTAGCTGTTCCTCCTGCAGAATCTCCCTCAACTAAAAAAACTTCACAAAGTTCTGGATTTTGTTCAGAACAATCTGAAAGTTTACCAGGTAATCCTCCTCCACTCATTACAGTTTTTCTTTGAACCATTTCACGGGCTTTACTAGCTGCATGTCTAGCTTGAGCTGCAAGAATAACCTTTTGGACAATAATTTTAGCATCCATAGGATTTTCTTCTAAATAGTTTTCAAGCATTTCAGAAACCGCTTGAGAAACAGCAGAATTAACCTCTCTGTTTCCTAATTTAGTTTTAGTTTGACCTTCAAATTGAGGTTCAGCTACCTTAACTGAAACTATGGCTGTAAGACCCTCTCTAAAATCATCACCAGCAACATCAAACTTTAATTTATCTAGCATTCCAGATGAATCAGCATACTTTTTTAAAGTTGATGTCAAACCTCTTCTGAAACCTGCTAAATGAGTTCCTCCCTCATGAGTATTAATATTATTAACATAAGAATGTAAATTCTCTGAAAACGATGTATTATAAATCATCGCTACTTCGACAGGAATACCATTTTTTTCACCCTCCATTGAAATAACATCAGAGGTCAAAGGCTCTCTGTTTTCATCTAAAAATCTAATAAATTCTTTTAAACCTTCTTCAGATTTAAAAACTTCTTTAACATATTCACCATCAACCATAGTTCGCTTGTCGGTGAGCGAAATAGTAATTCCCTTATTTAGAAAAGATAATTCTCTCATACGGTTAGCTAAGGTTTCATAGCTGTATTCTTGAGATTCTTTAAAAATTAATTTATCAGGTCTAAATTTAACTTCAGTACCTTTTTTTGATGTGGTACCATCCTGCTTAACTGGATACAAGGCTTTTCCTTTACTATATTCCTGGATCCAAATTTTTCCGTCTCTAAACACTCTTGCAGTAAGATGATCTGATAATGCATTCACTACAGAAACACCTACACCGTGTAATCCACCAGACACCTTGTACGAATCCTTATCAAACTTACCTCCTGCTCCAATTTTAGTCATAACTACTTCAAGAGCAGAAACACCTTCTTTTTTATGAATTCCTACAGGAATTCCTCTTCCATTATCATCAACAGAAACAGAATTATCTTCATTTATTGAAACATTTATTTCATTACAATGGCCAGCCATTGCTTCATCAATAGAATTATCAACAACTTCATAAACTAAATGATGTAGACCACGAACACCAACATCTCCAATATACATCGATGGTCTCATTCTAACATGCTCCATTCCCTCAAGAGCCTGTATGCTATCAGCAGAATACTGATTCTTATTTATTTCTTCGCTCATTTTAAAAGATTTTTATAATTTTTTGGTTAAAACAAATATAACCATTTAACAAAGCAAAATAGCTAATTATCAGAGTTGAATAGCCGTAAGTTATCAACAATTTTAACAATAAAAATTAAAAATTAATAAGAATCATTATGAACATTTGAAACAGATCTTCCTGACGGGTCATTTAAGTTTTGAAAAGCTTTATCCCATTCTAAAGCTATTGGAGTGCTACAAGCTACTGACGGAACTGACGGAACTGTCATAGCTGAAGTTTCGGACGGGTAATGTTCTTCAAATATTGATCTGTAATAATATTCCTCTTTTGACATAGGTGTTTGGAAAGGAAAGGTGAATTTAGCATTTTTAAACATTTCATTTGAAACCTTCTCATTCACAAGATCTTTCAAACTATCAATCCAATCATATCCTACTCCATCACTAAACTGCTCTTTTTGTCTCCAAGCTACTGATTCAGGCAGATACTTTTCAAAGCTTTTTCTTAAAACCCATTTTTCCATTTTTTCAGAGCTAATCATCTTATCTTTTGGATTGATACGCATTGCAACATCAATAAATTTTTTATCTAAAAACGGAACTCTACCCTCAATTCCCCAAGCCGCTAGAGACTTGTTGGCTCTTAAGCAATCGTATTGGTACAGCTTATCTAATTTCCTCACAGTTTCTTCATGAAATTCTTTAGAGTTAGGTGCTTTATGAAAATATAAATAACCTCCGAAAATTTCATCAGCCCCCTCACCAGACAAAACCATTTTAATACCCATTGATTTGATAACTCTAGCCATCAAATACATAGGAGTTGAAGCCCTAATAGTGGTTACATCATAAGTTTCTAAATGGTATATCACATCCTTGATAGCGTCCAACCCTTCCTGAATGGTAAATGTTATTTCGTGGTGTATAGAGTCAATGTGAGTAGCTACTTTTTGAGCAGCTATTAAATCAGGAGAGCCTTTTAACCCAACAGCAAAAGAATGAAGTTGAGGATACCAAGCAGATTTAACATCGTTTGATTCTACTCTGTTTTTTGAATATTTTTTAGCAAGAGCTGATGTAATTGACGAATCTAAACCTCCTGACAAAAGGACTCCGTAAGGAACATCACTCATAAGTTGTCTATGAACAGCATCTTCTAAGGCTATTTGTAATTCTTCTAAATCAGTATCATTATCTTTAACAGATTCAAAATTCATCCAATCCCTTTCATACCATTTAATCATTTTATTATCCTTACTAGACATAAAATGACCAGGGGGAAATATTTCAATCTTATTACAGGTTCCCTCAAGAGCTTTCAGCTCTGAGGCAACATAAAAAGTTCCTTGCTTATCCCAGCCCATATAAAGTGGAATAATACCCATATGATCTCTAGCTATTAAATATTCGTCATTTATTTCATCATATAAAACAAATCCAAAAATCCCATTTAAGTCGTCAATAAAATTAACTCCTTTTTCTTTGTACAAAGCTAAAATGATTTCACAATCAGAATTTGTTTGAAATATATAATCGGTTTTTAATTCAGTTCTCAACTCTTGATGATTATAAATTTCACCATTTGCTGCTAAAATTAAATTTCTATCATCACTATAAATTGGTTGATTTCCGGATGCAGGATCAACAATAGCTAATCTTTCGTGAGCCAACAAGACATTCTTTCCGCAATGAATACCATTCCAATCAGGTCCTCTGTGTCTTACTTTCTTAGACATTTCTAAAACTTGAGATCTTAACAAATCTGAAGATTGCTTCAAATCTAATGCACACACAATTCCACACATAAAATAAATTTTAAGCAAATATGATACATAATGTTAAATATATTAACAATTATATCTATAATGATTACATTTTTACTATAAAATATAATATTTAGTATAAATATGTAATTAAATATTAATAAAAATAAAAAACATATTTAAAAGTCAAACTTTTACTAATTTGGTTTTATTAAAAAAAAACAATAATGAATCCAATTGTATATTTGAAAAACGTTAACATTTCTCAAAACAACACTAGTATTCTTAGAAATATTAATTTATCTGTAAAAAAAGGTGAGTTTATCTATTTTATTGGTAAAACTGGAGTAGGAAAAAGTAGCTTATTAAGAGTTCTGTATGGAGATATTAAAATTGAAGATGGAGAGGCTCAAATTCTAGACTTTAACCTGAACAAAATAAAAGATAAAGAAATTCCTTTTTTAAGAAGAAAACTTGGAGTTGTTTTTCAAGACTTTAAATTATTACCCAATAAAACAATAAAACAAAATCTTGAGTTCGTTCTAAGAGCAACTGAATGGGTAGATTCGGAAAAAATAAATTCAAGAATTAAAGAAGTTCTTCAAAAAGTAAACCTGGACTACGTTATTGATAAATATCCATTTGAACTTTCAGGCGGAGAACAACAGAGAGTTGCTATTTCAAGAGCATTATTAAATAATCCCGAAATAATATTAGCTGATGAACCTACTGGGAACTTAGACCCTGCTACAAGTTCAGAAATCATGAGTTTAATTAAAGAAATTAACGAAAGTGGAACAACTATTTTAATCGCAACACATGATTATGATATAATATCAAAATTCCCTGAAAAAACAATTCGAGTTGAGAAGGAAAGGTTTTTTGAGCTTTCAAAAAAATCTTAAAAACTCATTTCTTTTCCATTATTAATACTTTGTTTATCCTTTTAAGGCCTAAAAGTAATTTTTCGCATTCTTAGGCTAGCTGGTGTAACTTCTAAATATTCATCTACCTTTATATACTCCATACATTCTTCAAGTGAAAAATCAACTTTAGGAGCAATTTTCATAGCATCATCTGTACCAGATTTACGCATGTTTGTTAATTGCTTTCCTTTAATTAAGTTAACACCCATGTCGGAATCTTTACTATTTTCTCCAACTACTTGACCAATATAAATTTCTTCATTTATATCAATAAAAAAACGTCCTCTATCTTGAAGCCTATCGATTGCGTAAGCAGTTGCTTTTCCCGCTGCAGATGAAACAATAGCACCTTTAATATCCTCAGAAAATTCTCCTTTGAAAGGGCCGTATTCACTAAATCTATGATTAACAATTGCTGTACCAGCTGTTGCAGTTAAAATTCTATTACGCAAACCTATTAAGCCTCTTGATGGAATAGTAAACTCTAAATGCTGTAAATCTCCTTTTGGCTCCATCACCAATAAATCTCCTTTACGTAATGAGACTAAATTAATTGCTTTGGAAGCACTCTCTTCTGGAACATCAATAGATAAAGTTTCATATGGCTCTGATTTTACTCCATCAATATCTTTTATGATTACTTGTGGTCTACCTACTTGAAGTTCATAACCTTCTCGTCGCATAGTTTCAATTAATACTGATAAATGCAAAACTCCACGTCCGAAAACATTAAACTTATCTTCACTGTCAGTAGTGTCTACACGAAGAGCTAAGTTTTTTTCCATTTCCTTAAACAATCTATCACGTAAATGGCGAGAAGTTACAAATTTACCCTCCTTTCCAAAAAACGGTGAATTATTAATAGTAAACAGCATACTCATAGTAGGCTGATCTACTTCAATTCTTGGCAATGCTTCTGGATTTTCAATATCTGCAATAGTATCTCCAATTTCAAACCCTTCTAAACCAGTAATAGAACAAATATCTCCACTTCTTACTTTAGAAACTTTTACTTTACCCATTCCTTCAAAAACATGTAATTCTTTAATTCTTACTTTTTTGACAGAACCATCTGCTTTACACAACATGTAATCTTTATTTTCTTCTAAATCCCCTCTAAATACACGCCCAATAGCAAGTCTACCTGTAAACGACGAAAAATCTAATGATGTAATCTGCATTTGTGGTGATCCATCTCTGTACGGTGCTTCAGGGATAGACTCAATTACCGCGTCTAATAAATCTATGATATTTTCTTTTGGATCCTGCCAATCAGTTGACATCCATCCATTTTTAGCTGAACCATAAATTGTGGCAAAATCCAATTGATCTTCAGTTGCATCTAAAGCAAACATTAAATCAAATACTTTTTCATGTACAATATCTGGCGTACAATTTTCTTTATCTACTTTATTAACAACTACAATTGGCGTTAAACCTAATTCTAATGCTTTTCCAAGAACAAAACGAGTTTGCGGCATAGGTCCCTCAAAAGCATCAACCAACAACAAAACTCCGTCAGCCATTTTTAATACACGCTCAACTTCACCACCAAAATCGGCGTGACCAGGTGTATCAATTACATTAATTTTTACCCCCTTGTAATCAACTGAAACATTTTTTGAAAGAATAGTAATACCTCTTTCACGTTCCAAATCATTATTATCCAATAACAAATCTTTACGTTCTTTACGATCGTCTAAGATTTTTGCTTGATCTATAATTTTATCTACTAAAGTTGTTTTACCGTGATCAACGTGAGCAATTATCGCTATGTTTCTTATTGACTGCATCTTTACTTTCTATAATTTCGCGCAAATGTAATGTCTTTTTACATACTAATTGCATCAAAACCATATAACTAGAGAATATTAATTATTTTAGCATAAATAAAAATCCTGAAATGATTGATAACATTCCAAACATTAAGAATACTAATTCTGATAATTTTTTTCTAATTGCAGGACCATGTGCTATTGAAGGTGAAGAAATGGCGTTTAAAATTGCTGAGAAAATATTTGATATAACTAATAAACTAGAAATTCCATTTATTTTTAAAGGAAGTTTTAAAAAAGCCAACAGAAGCAGAATTGATAG
>JABJFE010000172.1 GCA_018662905.1 Flavobacteriaceae bacterium | reverse complement strand
TTTAAATAACCATCCTAATAGCGCATTAATTAATTGGTTAAATGCTGGACAAGATACTGAAGCAAATAAAGCTTTTGCAAATAAATTTCCCGCTCTTGCAGCTGGTGCTTATAACACAATCGCATATGCATTTGCAAGAGACGGTGATTATGAATCTGCTTACAAATCATTAGATTATTCTCTTAGACTTCACAATGGATTAAACGCTCTAGATTCTAAAGCTGAAATAGCAGAAATGGAAGGTGATTACCAAAAAGCTTTCAATAATCAATTAAAGGCATATGATAACGCTCCTTTTGCATCTCCTTACCAACCAAAACTAGTTACTTACTTTAGAAACTTAAATAAAGAAAAACTAATAGAAGATTTAAAAGAAGCTCAAACAACAGTTCAAACAGCAATAGAAGATCAAAATCTTGAAGAATGGAAAAAATATGTTACTGAAGATATGATGATAACATCTGGAGATTCAAGTTTAGCAGAATTTTATGTACAAACTGAAGAGCAATTTTTAGCTAAAAGAAATTTCACTTGGGACAGTTTTGATTTAAGAGATATTGAAGTAGATTTCTCCCCTGATATGAATACAGCGGTATTAAGATTCTATGCAAATGGTGCGTACACATTTACTGATACTAACGAAAAAGTTGATTACAGTACTAGAGCATCTGCAGTTTGGATTTCAACAGGATCTGGTTGGAAAATGGTTCACGCTAACTGGGCTCCATTTGGAGGTTCAGGAATTCCTAAATAATATATTACACTTATTTAATTTCAAAAGCTCCTTTAACTAATAAAGGGGCTTTTTTAATGTTTACAATAATTAATATATTTAATAGATGAGATTAACAATATTAATAATAATTTATTTTTTAGTACCATTTTATATTTCTAGTCAAGAAAAAAAAATTGAAGAATCAGAAAATGATTTCTCAAAAAAAATGGAATGGTTTTCAGAAGCAAAACTTGGGATTTTCATTCATTGGGGAATATACTCTGTAAATGGCATAAGCGAATCATGGTCTTTTTTTAACGAATACATCTCGCATTCTGATTATATGAAACAACTAGATGGTTTTGGAGCAGAAAAATATGATGCAAAAGAATGGGCTAATATTATAAAAGAAAGTGGAGCAAAATATACAGTAATAACTACAAAACATCACGACGGATTTGCTCTTTGGAACTCAAAATATGGTAATTTAAATTCATTAATTAACAGTAAATCAAAGTCTGACTTATTAACCCCTTTTGTTAAAGCAATCAGGAATAATGATTTAAAATTAGGATTGTACTATTCTCTTCCTGATTGGTCTTACGAAGATTACACTTTTCATACAAATAAAATAAAACGATATGAAATTGAAAACCAACCTAAAAGGTGGAAAAAGTTTTTAAAATTTAGAGACAATCAATTAAACGAATTAAAAAAAAGATATAATCCGGATCTTTGGTGGTTTGACGGAGATTGGGAACATAATGCTGAAGAATGGAAAAGTGAAAGTTTAAAAAAACAGCTTCAAAAAAATAGTCATAATGTAATTTTCAATTCAAGATTAAATGCATATGGAGATTACGAAACGCCTGAAATTGGTATTCCAGTTTACAGACCATTAAGCAAATATTGGGAACTATGTATGACTATTAATGATTCATGGGGATATCAACAAAATGATACCAATTATAAATCTCCAATGCAGATAATGGATTTATACGTTGACACCCTAAGCAAAGGAGGTAATCTTTTATTAAATATTAGTCCCAAATCTGATGGAACAATTCCTGAACAACAAAAGACAGTTCTTAAAGAATTAGGCAGATGGAACAAAAAACATAGTTCTGCAGTTTATTCAACAAAAAAAGGAATACCATATGATCATTTCTACGGACCAACTACTTTAAGTAAGGATAAAAGAACTTTATTTTTATATGTAAGAGACATTCCTAAAGACAATAAAATTGTTTTAAAGGGAATTTCTAACAAAATAAACAGAGCTTATGTTGTTGGAAACGGAACTGTATTAAATAAACAAGTGTTATGTAAAGTATACTGGAATAAATATCCCGGCTTAACTTATATTGAAATTCCTAAAGAAACCTTGGACCCTTATTATACTGTTATTGCAATAGTTTTAGATGGTCAGATTAAACTATACAATAAAGAAACGGGAGCAATTGAGATGAATTAATTAAAACTATGAATAAGAAAGTATTTGTTAGTGGATGTTTTGATATAATTCATAGTGGACATATAGAGTTTTTTGAAAATGCTAGTAAATACGGAGATTTATATGTCTGTATTGGATCCGACAACACTGTTAAAGAACTTAAAGGAAAATATCCTGTGCATAATCAATATGAAAGAAAATTCATCTTAGATTCAATTAAGTTTATCAAAGAATGTACAATAAGCACTGGAACTGGTATTTTAGATTTTAAATATGAACTAAAAAAGATATCTCCAGATATTTTTATTGTAAATGAAGATGGTGACAGTCCTTTAAAAAACAATTTATGTATAAAAAACAAAATTGATTATAAAGTTTTTAAGAGATCCCCAAAAAAAAACTTGCCAAAAAAATCGTCAACTGAAATTAAAAAACAAATTACTATTCCGTTTAGAATAGATTTAGCGGGAGGTTGGATGGATCAATTTTATATAAACAAATTAAACCCAGGCTCAGTTATTACTATTTCTATTGAACCTAACTATGATTTTAATTTAAGAAGCGGGATGGCCACCAGTACAAGAAATAAAGCAATTGAACTATGGAATTCAAGATTGCCATTAGATGAATTAGAAAAAACATCTAAAATACTTTTTAGCTATGAAAATCCACCTGGAACTGAAATAATCTCTGGCTCTCAAGATTCTATTGGAATTGTATACCCTGGGGTTAATAAATTAAATTACGATAATAATTACTGGCCAATTAAGATTGATTCAATTAATTCAGAAAAAACTATAAAATTTATAGAAAATTGTTTGTATTTAATTCCATTAAATCCAAGATTAAATTCATATGATGTTTTAAAAACAACAAGAATTTCAAAGAAAAATGCTAAAATATTAGCTGATAGCTCTGAAAAACTTTGGGGATCAATAATTAATCATGATTTATCAAAGTTTGGAAAAGCATTTTTAGAATCGTTCAACGCACAAGTTAAAATGTTTCCAAATATGTTAAATAAAGAGATATTAAGTAAAATAAATATTTATAAAGACAAATGTATTGGTTATAAAATTTCAGGTGCAGGTGGTGGTGGTTATTTAATCTTAGTTAGTGATAAAGAAATAAAGAATGCTATAAAAATTAAAATAAGAAGAAAAAATAATTTTTGATTTGATAAAACACAAAACTCCTATTGTTCCAAAAAAGCTAATCATACCATTCGTATTAGTAACTTCTCTATTTGCTTTATGGGGATTTGCGAATGCTATAACTGACCCTATGGTTCAAGCTTTTAAAAAAGTTTTAGAATTATCAAACTCTGAAGCAGCGTGGATACAAATGGCATTTTATGGTGGTTATTTCTGTATGGCACTTCCAGCAGCATTGTTTGTTAAAAAATATTCTTACAAAAAAGGGATTTTAGTAGGACTAATTCTATATTCAATTGGAGCTTTACTATTTTATCCAGCTGCTATAACTGAACAATTTTGGTTTTTTTGTTTAGGATTATATATCTTGACATTTGGACTTGCTTTTCTGGAAACTACTGCTAACCCTTATATATTATCTATGGGTGATTCAAGAACAGCAATTCAAAGACTAAACTTAGCTCAATTATTTAATCCACTAGGTTTAATTGGAGGCCTTGTTATTGCACAGCAGTTTATTTTAAAAAACCTAAAATCAGATGATATTTATGATTTTTCAAGTCTTGAAGAAACTAGTAAAATAGTCATAAGATCTTCGGATTTAATAGTAATAAGAAATCCTTACGTAGTCTTAGGGTTATTTGTAATTGGTATGTTTTTCATTATTCTTTTCTCCAAAATGCCGGAAACTAAAAATAATGATAAAATAAAAGGATTAAAAAAAATAATAATTTCTCTTATTAAAAATTACAAATATGTTGGTGGTGTGTTTGCTCAAACCCTTTATGTGGGAGCTCAAATAATGTGTTGGACTTATATCTATCAATATTCAGAGGGTATTGGAATAAATGCAGAAAATGCTGCCAACTTCCAGTTTATAGCATTTATTTTATTTTTTATTGGAAGAGGAACTGGAACTTTTTTGTTAAAGTATATTAGATCTAATGATCTAATGTTAATTTTCGCTATAATGGCTAGTATATTTTCATTTGGAACTATTTTTAATCAAGGATACTTTGGCTTATATTGTTTAATATCTATTTCTTTTTTCATGTCTATAATGTTTCCAACAATTTATGGTTTATCATTAAAAGGATTAAATGAAGAAGAGTGTAAAATTGGTGCAGCAGGACTTGTTATGGCAATTGTTGGAGGTGCTTTAATGCCTGCTCTTCAAGGAATGATAATAGATATTGGAGGAGTTGCTGTTAATGATATTAAAATATTAGGTGTATCAGAAGTAAATTTTTCATTTACTCTTCCTTTGTTATGCTTTATGTATATAATATTTTATAGTAAAACAATTGTTAAATGAAAAGATTTTGTTACACCTTGGATCTCAAAAATGATAATAAGTTAAAGGATGAATATATAAAACATCATAAAAATGTTTGGCCTAAAATTATTGAGAGCATGAAAGAATCTGGTATAATTAAGGCTGAGATTTACAATGTTGGAGATAGATTGTTTTTGTTAATCGATACAAATGACAAGTTCACTGAAAAAAATAAAAAAAAATTAGATTTAAAAAATCCAATAGTACAAAAATGGGAGTCTTTAATGTCTAATTATCAAAAAAAAATAGAATTCTCAAAAACAAATGAGAAATGGGTGAAAATGGATAAAATTTTTGAATTATAAAGTTGATAATTTGTTTAATTAATAACCATACTTATCTTTCCAATTGTTCTTTAAATATTCCCTATGAACATTTTCTCTGGAATTGTTGCCAGGCTCATAAAATTTAGTCCCTTTAATTTTATCTGGCATGAATTCTTGACTAATAAAATTATTTTTGAAGTTGTGAGCATATTTATAATTTTCACCATAACCTAGCTCTTTCATTAGTTTAGTTGGTGCATTTCTAATTTCTAATGGAACTGGCATATTTCCAGTTTCTTCAACATTTTGTAATGCTTTATTAATTGCGTTATAAGAAGCGTTACTTTTCACAGAACAGGCAAGATAAGTAGCGCATTGACTTAAAATTATTCTTGATTCAGGGTTTCCTATTATAGAAACAGCTTGAAAAGTATTATTTGCAATTACTAAAGCCGTAGGATTAGCATTACCAATATCCTCACTAGCAAGAATTATTAATCTGCGAGCAATAAACTTAACATCTTCTCCACCCTGAATCATTCTAGCTAACCAATATACAGCTGCATTAGGGTCACTTCCTCTTATTGATTTTATAAAAGCTGAAATAATATCATAATGTTGATCACCTGATTTGTCGTAATGAATAGTATCATTTTGAATCATACTTGTGACTACATCATTTGTTATAATTATCTCATCACTTTGGTGAGCATTAATTATCAATTCGAAAATATTTAGAAGCTTTCTAGCATCACCACCTGAGAATTTTAATAAGGCATTAGTTTCTTTGAGTGTTATAGATTTTTTAGATATTACCTCATCTTTATTTATAGCTCTATTTAAAAGAGATTCTAAATCATTTTTATTAAATGAATTAAGAGTATAAACTTGACATCTTGATAGCAAAGCCGAGATAACTTCAAAGCTTGGATTCTCAGTTGTTGCACCAATTAAAGTAACCCAACCTTTTTCTACTGCTTGTAATAACGAATCTTGTTGTGATTTACTAAATCTATGGATTTCATCAATAAATAAAATAGGATTTTTTGCTGTAAATAACCCTCCACTCTGTTTCGCTTTATTAATTACTTCACGAATATCTTTCACTCCAGAATTTATAGCACTTAGAGTATAAAATGGTCTTTCTGACTCTATAGCTATAATATTGGCTAAAGTAGTTTTACCTATTCCGGGTGGTCCCCAAAATATAATTGAAGGAATTAATCCTCTTTTAATATGCTGAGTTAAAATTCCTTTTTCTCCTACTAAATGAGATTGACTTATGTAATCTTCTAGTTTTTTTGGTCTTAACCTCTCGGCTAGTGGTTCATTCATTTAATTACAATTTAAGTTTAGCTAAAACAGGGTGATGATCAGAAGCCCAACGACCACTAGGAGTTTTAACTAAAATATGACGTGAATCTATAAGTTTAAAGTTTTTTTCAAAAACATAATCTATTCTATTTTCTGAAACAAAATTTAATTTAAAACTGTTAAATGTTCCATAGGAGCTATCGTTCTTTTTTAAAGATTTATTTGTATCATTAAAATTGTTTTGAAGATTTATTATTGGTCTTGAATTATCTGATAAATTAAAATCTCCTGTTAGAATAATATAGTCTTCTGGTTTTGTTAATTTGTTGACCATACTAATAATAAGATCAGCTGATTTTTCTCTTGCCTCAATTCCAATATGATCAAAATGAGTGTTAAATACCCAAATATTTTTTTTATTTTTTTTTGTCTTAAATACTGCATAAGTACAAATTCTTTCCATCGAAGCATCCCATCCTACAGAAATTCTGTCTGGAGTTGAGGAAAGCCAAAACGTATTTGACTTAATTAAATCAAATAAATTATTATTATAAAATATTGGACTATACTCACCTTTTGTTTTACCATCATCACGACCAACACCAACAAATGAATAGTTTGATAAATTAGAATTTAGAAATAATAATTGTGCATGATTAACCTCTTGCAAACCTAAAAAATCAGGATTTTCGTTTTTTATAAAATCAACAATTGTTGTTCTTCTATTCTCCCATATATCTTTACCATCATTTGGATTATTATATCTTATATTGTAAGAAATTACCTTTATTTCTTCTGAAACTAAATTCGATAATAAAAAATATATAAAAAGAAAGATTCTCATAATAAGTAATATTTAATAACTTTAAATTACTAATACATATTTAAATTTTTAATTAAATGAAGATATATTTTATATTGATTTTATCACTACTCTTTTTTGGATGCAAAAAAGATCAAACTATAAAAGTTGATTTAAGTAAAAAAATAATTATACCCAAGCATTATGTGGTAACCAAAACATCTGATCCAATTTTAATTGATGGAAAGGATAATGAAAAAGTTTGGAAGAATGCTAAATACAGTGATGATTTTATTGATATTGAAGGGATAAAAATTCCAAAACAAAAAACAAACGTAAAATTACTATGGGATGAAAGTTATTTATATGTTTTTGCTAAACTGTACGAAAATCATATTTGGGGCGACATTACTAAAAGAGATGCTGTAATCTACTATAATAACGACTTTGAAATCTTTATCAACCCTAATAATCATGTGTTTAGTTATGGAGAAATAGAAATAAATGCGTTGGGAACAATTTGGGATTTATACTTAAACAGGCCTTACAGATTAAAGGGTAAAGCCGATAACAGTTGGAACATTAAAGATCTAAAATCAGCAGTAAATATAAATGGAACAATCAATGATCCTAATAATATTGACAATTACTGGACTGTTGAAATGGCTATTCCTCTTGTTGAAATATCACAATTAAAAAGACCATTAGATTATGATTATCCTTTGCCAGGTGACGTATGGAGGATAAATTTTTCTAGAGTGAATTGGGATCATGACTTAGAAAGCGGAAAATACTTTAGAAAAAAAATAAATAGAAAATATCTTCCTGAATATAATTGGGTTTGGTCTCAACAAGGAACTATTAACATGCATATCCCAGAGAACTGGGGTTATTTAATTTTTTCTGAGAACAATTCAAATTACATAATTCCAAAAGAAGAAATTCTAAAACAAATACTTTATGCATTATTCAGAGAAGTTTCTTTTGGTGATTTAAAATATTTAAAAAAACTTAAGCATGAGACTTTTATAAATTTTGAAATAAAAGAATATAATAATAGAAATATTTCATGTAATTTTCTAAAAACTGAAGATGGGTTTATTTTATCTGTGTTTGAGGGAAAAATTAAATTTTCTATAAATGAATCAGGAAAAATTAAAATTTAAATTATGATTAAGAAAGTAATACTACTCTATATTTCATTTCTATTAGTTAATTGTAGTAATGAAATCAAAGAAAATACTTTTACAATAAGCACCTGGACTGGCGCAGGTAATGAGTTTGTTCAAAAAAAGTGGGAGAATAAAATAAATTATTACGATTCCTTGGGTATAACAGAAGTTTTAATTCATGGATCACCTGATATTTTAAGAAAAATTATACCAATAGCTAATAAGAAAAAAATCAAAGTTCACGGATGGATGTGGACTGTAAATAGACCTGGGGATACTATTGCAAATAAAAATCCAGACTGGTATCAAGTTAATAGAAATGGAGATAATTCCTTAGACTATAGAGCATATGTCAATTATTATCAGTGGTTAAGTCCATTTCATCCTGATGCAAGAAATCACATAATAAACAATGCAAAAAAACTCATGGAAGTTGACGGACTTGCTTCAGTTCATTTGGATTACGTAAGATATCCGGATGTTATTTTAGGGGCAGATTTACAACCAAAATATAATATTGTGCAAGAAGTTGAACTTCCTGAATATGATTATGGTTACCATCCTATTGCTAGAAAAAAATTTAAAGAAATTTTCAATAAAGATCCGTTAGATTTAAAAAATCCAGAACTATCAAACGAATGGAGACAGTTTAGGTTAAATGCCATAACTAGCTTAGTAAATGAAATTGTAGATATAGCACACTCAAAAAACAAAAAAGTTAGTGCAGCTGTATTCCCGTTTCCAGAAATGTCTAGACAAATGGTAAGACAAGCATGGAATGACTGGAATTTAGATTCAGCATATCCAATGCTTTATAATAATTTTTACAGAGAAAACATCAATTGGATTGGATTTGCAACAAAACAAGGTGTTAGTGACGTGGACTTCCCAATTCATTCTGGACTTTACAGTGGAGCATTAAAAAACCCTGGTGATTTTGAAAAAGCTTACAATATTTCTAAGGAAAATGGAGCAAGTGGTATTTCAATTTTTACAGCAGATGGACTAAATGATGAACAAAAATCATTTCTTGTAAAATTGAAAAACTCAAAGCAATAACAATTTGATGAAAAAATTCTTAATCTTAATTTTATTAATTCCAATTGTATCCTTTGGTCAAACTAAAGATTTAAATTATTCTTATTTAGCATTAGGTGATAGCTACACTATTGGAGAAAGCGTTAAAGAATCTGAAAGGTGGCCAGTACAATTATCTAATTCTTTAAGAAATAAATTAAATAAACCAGTTATTATAGCTAAATCTGGATGGACTACTGACCAATTAATTGATACTTTAAATAAAATAAATTTTAATAAAAAATTTGACTTTGTATCGTTGTTAATTGGTGTAAATAATCAATACCGGGGAAGAAGTGTAGAAAATTTTAAAGAAGGATTTACAATACTTTTAAAGAAATCAATTGAATACGCAAATTATAAAAAGGAAAGAGTTATGGTTGTTTCAATTCCTGATTGGGGAGTCACCCCATTTGCAAAAAACAAAAACAGAACCATAATTGGTAACGAAATTGATGCATTCAACAAGGTAATTCATGATGAATGCATGAAAAATAATATTACATTTTTTAATATAACAGAAATATCCAGAAAGGCTGTAAATGATAATTCTTTAATAGCTGAAGACGGATTACACCCTAGTAAAAAAATGTATAAACAATGGGTTAAAATCATCAAACCTTACTTTAAAAATTTTTAAAATGGATTTAAATAAAATTGCATTAGAAAAAGACAGTCATGATGATTTAAAAAAATTTAAATCAAAATTTCTTAATAATTCAAATGAAATATATCTAGATGGGAATTCTCTAGGAAAACTTCCTTTAAAAAGTATTGAAAACTTAAATGAAACAATTAATAAACAGTGGGGTCAAAATTTGATACGAAGCTGGAATGACAATTGGTTGAAAATGTCTGAAAAAATTAATTTTAAAATGTCAAAATTAATTAACTCAGATAATGATGAAGTATTAGTAGGCGAATCAACTTCAGTAAATTTGTACAAAATTTTATACTGTCTATTAAATAGTAATCAGTATAAAAAAACCCTAGTAACTGACTGTCTAAACTTTCCTAGTGATAATTACATAATTGAAGGGTTAAAAGACTACACAGAAAAAAAAGAAATTTCAATATTAAATTATAATAATAATTTAAGCTGTAAGATTGATGTTTTAAAAAAATCAATTCAAGAAAACCCTGGTATATACTGTTTAAGCCTTGTAACCTACAAAAGCTCCTTTCTTTACCCTATTAAAGAGTTGAATGAATTTGCTGAAAATAATAAAAGTATAATTGTTTGGGATTGTAGTCATGCAATTGGAGTTATAAATATTGATGTTAAAGATTCTAAAACAAAAGCTGCTATTGGATGTACGTATAAGTTTTTAAATGGTGGTCCAGGCTCACCTTCGTTTCTCTATGTATCTAAAGATATATTAAGTCATTTACAAAACCCTATAAAAGGATGGTTTGGGCATTCAAAACCTTTTAATTTTGAAAACAAATATAAACCTGCTGACAATATAAATAAATTTAATGCCGGCACTCCGTCTGTTCTTTCATTAATCCCCGTAAATACTGGACTAGATATAGTACTTGAAGCTGGAATAACAAACATTAGAAATAAAAGTATTGAATTGGGGGAGTATTTAATAAAAATTATAAAAGATGAGCTATTAAAATTTGATGTAAAAATAGCTTCGCCAATAGAATCTAGCTCTAGAGGTTCTCACATTACAATTCAACATAAAGAAGCTTGGAGAATTTGTAAATTACTTATTAAAGGAGATGAAACGAGAAAAAAAATAATCCCGGATTTTAGACCTGAAGACAATATTAGGCTTGGGTTTTCGCCTCTCTATGTAAGCTTTATTGATCTTTTTGAAACTGTTATAGCTATTAAAACTATTTTAGAAAATAAAGAATATTTAAAAATCGATAATAGTAAATCTGAAGTTACTTAAAACTAATCTAAACAAAGTTCAGTTGTTTTAAAACCAAGACTTTTATATTCATTATGAATAGTTTTAAGCAATGAATATTCAGAAAAAGAATCTTGACCTAATTCCCAAATCATAATCCCAGAAACCTGTTCACTTGCTAGCTTTACTTTTGATTTAATAGTAGGTCTTCCGTTGTAGAATTTCATACCAACATTGTCAATTTCGGAATACGAATTGTTAGTTGAAACCATTTGTCCAAAAGTAAATGATGTAACATTTGAAGAATTAGAAAAATCATAACCATAAAAAGGAACTCCCAATGTTAATTTTGAACCTGAAATACCAACAGTATTTTTCCAATAATTTATTGATTTAACCGCATTATCATATGAGCTATGCTGGCCTGATGCGGTTGGATTCCATGGTCCAGTAAAATCATAAGCCATTAGGTTAATAAAATCGAAAGTTTCTAAAGCTTCATCAGTAATATTATTAAATCTAGTTGTTCCAGGTAATGCTGCTGTCATTCCTTTTCCCTTAGCAGACAAAGCTGTTTTTAACTCGATTACAAAAGGGCTATATCCTGGCGTAACATATTGCCACTCTAAATCAACATCTACCCCATCTAGATTGTTATCAACAACAAAACTAACTATATCATTGATTAAAGCTGGCCTATTATCTTTTACATCTATTGAATTTGACCAAATTGAAGCCTGAGCATCAGTTAAATACCCTCCACCAATAGAGATATAAATTTTGATTTTACTATTATCACTTCTTGCTTTTACTACTATATCGTTAAAATCATCAATAATCAATTTACCATCAGCGCCAGGGTTGGCAAAGGCAAGATTTAAATGAGTTAACTTACAATAATCGATATTGTTATTGAAATCAAATTTATATTGAGGAAGATACCCTACAACATTTGCACTTGCATTTGGATTTATAATAATTTCTTCCTCAAAAGAATCATCTTTTGAACAGGATACTAAAACTACAATACAAAAAAAAAGTAAACGTTTATACATTTTGATTAGTCGATTTGTTATTTAAATATATAGCTAAAAAATATACTATAGGGGTCATTAGTAACCAAGTTAATTGAGATTGAAAAGTTACAGGCCTACCATAGATTTCAAAAAGAGTGGGATTATAATACGAACCCAATGGCATTAAAGGCCCCCATGACAAATCTCCACTTTCACCTAATTGTAAATGATATATAAATACTTCAACATAAATATTTTGCCCTACAAACCAAAAAAGAAAAACAAAAAAAACAGACCAATTCCACTTTTCAAATGGATTAATAGTTTTGTTAAATATTTTCTTAACTAAAAACAATCCAATCCATACAATAAAAACATCACCTAGTGAATTTAAAACCCAGTTTAAATCTTGAGGAATAGCACAATTTAAAGCTTCAGATCGTCTTTCGCTAACTGGAAGACCATCAAATAGACCGTAGGTTAGCCATAATTCGAATCCAGCTGCACAAATAAAAAAAGTTAAACATAAAATAATAGATGTATTTAATCTAATATTTTTTTTAATTAAGTAATATAACCCTAAAATAACTGGGGAAAAGGCAAAAGTATAAAGTCTAACAACAAGCCAAAGTTCATCATTAGTTAATTCGCACATATATAATTAGTTATACCAATAAAGTTAATGATTTTTTACAAACTTAATTGTTCCCATTTCTTCATAAGAGAATCTAAATCAGATTTTTTCTTTTCATAATTAGAAAAGAAATTATCTCTAGAAATTGTTTTCTCATAATCTTCTTCCAAATCTTTGTCAATAATTGAAATTTCATTTTCTAATCTAGAAAT
>JABJFE010000171.1 GCA_018662905.1 Flavobacteriaceae bacterium | reverse complement strand
ATCATCCTCTTTGGACTAATGAATACAACAGGTTAGAAGTAATTCTTTTTACTCACGATAAAGGATCAATTACCGAACTAGATTTTAAACTAGCTGAAATAATTGACAAAAAATTAATTGATTTAAAATGAAGAAAAAACTAATAATAGCAATTATAGTTATTATCGTTATCTATCTATGGGCTGAATTAGGAGTTGGAATATTTTTTCAGGACTCTTGGGGCGGAGATTGACTAAATATTACTCGGTTTTATCAAAAAACATATTAAGATTCAAATCTCTTGAAATTAAATAAACCTTGTCGCCTTTTTCTTTACGTTTTCTAAGATTATTTAATTTAATTTTTTCAGGCTCAGTTAATTTTTCCTCCAACAATGCTAGTTCTTCAGGATTTCTTGGAAAATATAATTCATCAAATTTTTTGTATCCTATAAAAGGAAATGAGGGTTGATTTACTTCAAACTCATCTCCATAACTAATTTCATTATTTTGAATTGACTTTAAAACTTCATCAGAATTTGAATATTTGTCCATATCAAGTCTTAAGCAAACCTTACTTTGTTGATCGATAAACCATATGCAGTTTGAAATCCTTAAGATTTCTCCTAATGAGCTTCTAATTGATTTTTGTTTTAAAATTGAATTTAAAAAAGTTGTTTCTAATACTGATTTATATCCATTATTATAATTTGAAAAATGATCAAAATTATATTCTGTAACTGTAACATAATACTTTATTTCTCTCCACTTTTTTACAGTTTTAAAAAAAGGAATTATTAATGTTTTTTTCGTTATACCTTCTCTGTTAATAATTATCTGATAGAAAGAAAGTAAAATCAAAATAACTAATATTGGTATTGTATAGATATTTAATAAAACTGTATCAGCCTCAACCAATAAAGAAAAAGTAAAGAATAAAGAAAATATTAATAATTTGTAATTTACTTTTGTTGATTTAATTTCTTTCATATTTTAAATTATATTTCAAATATATTAAATCATTTTAGACAGAATGTTTTAACTGTTTTTAAAAAAAACTTATATTTAGTTTATGGACAAAAAATTTATATTAGCCTGTATCGTTTTAATGTACGCATCCTCTGTTTATTTTATCTTCAGAAGTCAATATGCAATAGGTGGATTTCAAATATTAATGGGTTTATTATTTACTTATTTATACAATAATAAAAAATAAGTTTGAAATTAAAGGTTTATAAAATTGATGCATTCACCAATAAAACAAACGGTGGAAATTCAGCATGTGTCATTCAACTAAAAACTTGGCTTGAGGACGAGTTACTTCTTTCAATTAGCAAAAAAAATGCTGTAACTGAAACGGCTTTTTTTATATTTAAAGATGATAAGATTCATTTAAGATGGTTCACACCTGACATAGAAATGGATTTATGCGGACATGCTACTTTAGCTACAGCACATTACTTAAATTCTATTTTGAAATACCCTAAAGGTTTGATGAAATTTGAAACTAAAAGTGGAGAAGTTACTGTTGATTATAAAAACGGTAGGTACTTTATGGACTTTCCATCAAGAATACCTGTGAAATCAAAGTTGCCAAAACTAATATCGGACTCTTTAAACATTCAACCATTCGAGGTTTACAAATCAAGAGATTACTTGTTGATATACAAATCTGAAGAAGAAATTAAAAAAATTAAAATCAACACAGATTACTTTGATCTAATAAATTTAGATCCTGGAGGAGTTGTTGTCACTTCTAAAGGGACTAATTCTGATTTTGTGTCAAGATATTTTACTCCTCAATCTACCATATTAGAAGATCCGGCAACCGGATCATCACATTGTTCTTTAATTCCTTTTTGGTCCAAAAGATTAAATAAAAAACATTTAACATCACTACAATTGTCAGATAGAGTTGGTGAATTTGAGTGTGTTAATAATTCAAATAGAGTTACTGTTATTGGAAGCGCTGTAACAGATTCTCAAACAACCATTACTATTTAATTTCACTATATTGATTTAAACTATTTAAAAATGAAAAGGTTTATATTAATTGTTTTTGTTGTCTTTAATTCTTGTTATAATCCTATCGAAAATAAAAAACCAAATGTCATAATCGTAATGACAGACGACCAAGGTTTTGGAGATTTAGGGATTAATCAAAATCCAAATATTATAACTCCAAATATTGACAAATTTGCAAATAAAAGTATACAGTTCAATAACTTTTTTGTTTCGCCTGTGTGTGCTCCTACTAGAGCTAGCTTGATGACTGGAAGATATTCACTTAGAACAGGAATTAGAGATACTTACAACGGTGGAGCAATCATGTCAAATAACGAAACTACAATTGCAGAAATTCTTAAAGAAGCTAATTACGCTACTGGAATTTTTGGAAAATGGCATTTAGGAGATAATTATCCCTTTAGACCCTCAGAACAAGGCTTCGATGAATCTTTAATTCATCTGGCTGGAGGTATAGGACAAGTTGGAGATTTTACTAATTATTACAAAGGAAATACAAGTTATTTTGATCCGATTCTTTGGAAAAACAACAAACAAAATCAATACAAGGGTTATTGCTCTGATATATTTGCTGAAAATGCAATCGAGTTTATTGAAAAAAATAAAAATAATTCCTTTTTCTGTTATTTATCATTTAATGCTCCCCATACTCCT
>JABJFE010000154.1 GCA_018662905.1 Flavobacteriaceae bacterium | reverse complement strand
GCTTGTTGGGTAGAAACAGATTCGAAAAAAAATAAAGAGTTTATTGATTTTAAAAAATTAAAAAGCAAGTTTATAGCTAAAGACAAAAACCAACAACTAGTTTTCTTATCAGACTCATCATTTTCATTAGAAATGACAAAACAAAAATTCCCTACATTAAAGTTCCACTATAAATCAGAATTTTAATTAGGCTTCACCAGTAGGACCAAAATTTAATTGTATTGGTTTTTGATTTTCGTATTCCTTTATCTCACCATTTGAACTCTCAAATTTTGATATATTATCATTTAAGGCTTTAGAAAACCTTTTAGCATGTTGAGGAGTTAAAATAATTCTAGATTTAACTTTAGCCTTAGGAACACCAGGCATCACATTAACAAAATCTATAACGAATTCTGAAACCGAATGATTAATTAATGCTAAATTAGAATAAGTACCTTGAGCAAGATTTTCATCAAGCTCAAGGTTTAATCCATTTTTTTTAGTATCAGATTTCTTCATTAAAAGTTAAATTCTTTTTAGCAAGTAACTCTTCATATTCATCTACATATCCAACAATAACATCGTTGAACTTTCTATTTCCAGTTCCTGCAGGGATTTTATGGCCAACAATAACATTTTCCTTAAGTCCTCTTAAATGATCAACTTTACCATTAACAGCAGCTTCATTTAGAACTTTAGTTGTTTCTTGGAACGACGCAGCAGAAATAAATGATTTTGTTTGAAGAGAAGCTCTAGTTATACCTTGTAGAATTGGAGTAGCTGTTGCATTTACAGCATCTCTAGCTATTACTAAGTCTTTATCTTCTCTTTTTAACAAAGAATTTTCATCTCTCAATTCTCTTGCAGTGATAATTTGACCTTCTTTAAAATTTTCAGAAGAACCGACTGATTCAATAATTTTCTTGCTAAATAAATTATCATTTTCAGAAATAAATTCATTTTTATGAATCAGTTGACCTTCAAGGAAAGTTGTATCTCCAGAATCTTGTATTTTTACTTTTTGCATCATTTGTCTAATCAATACTTCAAAATGCTTGTCATTAATCTTTACACCTTGCAATCTGTAAACTTCTTGGACTTCATTAACTAAGTACTGCTGAACTGCAGAGGGCCCTTTAATATTTAAAATATCATTTGGCGTAATTGCACCATCTGAAAGTGGCATACCAGCCTTAACAAAATCATTTTCTTGAACAAGTATTTGATTTGAAAGTTTAACCAAATATTTTTTAATCTCACCTGTTTTAGATTCAATAATAATTTCTCTATTTCCTCTTTTAATTTTACCAAAATTCACAACACCATCAATCTCACTTACTACAGCAGGATTAGACGGGTTTCTAGCTTCGAAAAGTTCAGTAACTCTTGGTAAACCTCCAGTAATATCACCAGACTTAGCAGATTTTCTAGGAATTTTTACCAAAATTTTACCTGCTTCAACTTTATCACCATCATCAACCATCAAGTGAGCACCAACTGGTAAATTATAAGTCCTTACATTATTACCTTTACTATCATTAATAAGCAAAGTAGGAACTACTTTTTTATTTCTAGATTCTGAAATAACTTTTTCTTTAAATCCAGTTTGTTCATCAATTTCTACTTGATAAGTAATTCCTTGCTCAATATTTTCATACTCTATTTTACCTCCAAACTCAGAAACTATTACTCCATTATAAGGATCCCACTGACAAACTATATCTCCTTTTTTTAATACTTGACCATCTTTAATAAGAAGAGATGAACCATAAGGAATTATATTAGTACTTAATACAACACCAGATTTTTTATCTAAAACCTTTATTTCACAAGTTCTAGAAATTACAGTATTTATATTTTTACCTTCACTATTTTTAGATTTAACAACTTTTAAATCTTCAATTTCAGCAACTCCATCAAACCTAACTGATAAATTATTCTCTTCGGAAATGTTTCCAGCAATACCACCAACGTGAAAAGTTCTAAGAGTTAGCTGAGTTCCAGGCTCACCAATTGATTGAGCAGCAACAACTCCTACAGCTTCACCATTTTGAACCATTTTACCTGTAGCTAAATTTCTTCCATAACATTTTGAACAAACTCCTTTTGGAGATTCACATGTTAGAGGAGATCTCACTTCAACTTTTTCAATTGGAGAGGATTCAATTAGCTTTACTATTTTCTCAGATATTTCCTCACCCGCGCTAACAATGATATCATTGCTTAATGGATTATAAACATCATGTAATGAAACTCTTCCTAAAATTCTTTCACCAAGACTTTCAACAATTTCTTCGTTTTTCTTAAGAGGTTCAACTGAAATACCTCTTAATGTATTACAATCAACATAATTAACGATAACATCTTGAGCAACATCAACTAATCTTCTAGTTAAATAACCAGCATCTGCAGTTTTTAAAGCTGTATCTGCTAAACCTTTTCTTGCTCCGTGAGTAGAAATGAAATATTCTAAAATTGATAAACCTTCTTTAAAGTTAGATAAAATCGGGTTTTCAATAATTTCCCCACCACTTGCACTGGCCTTTTTAGGCTTAGCCATTAATCCACGCATACCTGTAAGCTGACGTATTTGTTCTTTCGACCCTCTAGCTCCAGAGTCTAACATCATAAATACTGAATTAAACCCTTGTTTATCTTCACTTATCCTTTTCATTGCAAGCTCAGTTAAAGTAGCATTAGCAGATGTCCATATATCAATAACTTGGTTATATCGTTCATTATTAGTAATTAAACCCATATTGTAATTAGAAATAATACCATCAACCTCAACATTAGCTTTTGCTATCATTTCATGTTTTTCAGGTGGGATCATAATATCTCCTAAACTAAAAGACAAACCACCTTCAAAAGCAAACGAGAATCCCATTGATTTAATCTTGTCTAAGAATTCAGCAGTTTCAGGAACACTAGTTAATTTTAATATATTACCAATAATATCTCTCAATGATTTTTTAGTTAAAACTTCATTGATAAATCCAGATTTGTCAGGGACAACTTGATTAAATAAAACTCTACCTACAGTTGTTTCGATAATTTTAAAAACTAATTCTCCAGATTCGTCAAAATCTTTAGCTCTTATTTTTATCATTGCATTTAAATCTACTCTTTCCTCATTATATGCAATATTTACTTCCTCAGCAGAATAAAATGTTAACCCTTCCCCTTTGACTTTATGATCTTTTGTTGACTTTAATAATTTAGTCATATAATATAATCCTAAGACCATATCTTGAGAAGGTACAGTTATAGGGGCTCCATTAGCAGGATTTAAAATATTATGAGAAGCTAACATCAATAATTGAGACTCTAAAATAGCTTCAGGGCCTAACGGGAGATGAACTGCCATTTGATCACCATCGAAATCAGCATTGAAAGCTGTACAAACTAATGGATGAACTTGTATAGCTTTACCTTCTATTAATATTGGTTGAAAAGCTTGAATTCCTAATCTGTGTAATGTGGGAGCTCTGTTTAAAAGAACAGGATGTCCTTTTAAAACATTTTCTAAAATATCCCATACTAAAGGTTCTCTTCTATCTATAATTTTTTTTGCAGACTTAACTGTTTTAACAATTCCTCTTTCAATTAATTTTCTAATTATAAAAGGCTTATAAAGTTCTGCTGCCATATTTTTAGGCAAGCCACATTCAAATAATTTTAATTCTGGTCCACCAACTATAACAGACCTAGCAGAATAATCAACTCTTTTTCCTAAAAGATTCTGACGAAATCTTCCTTGTTTTCCTTTTAAGGAATCAGAAAGTGATTTTAAAGGTCTATTTGCATCTGTTTTAACAGCTGAAGATTTTCTAGTATTATCGAAAAGTGAATCTACAGACTCTTGTAGCATTCTTTTTTCATTTCTTAAAATAACTTCGGGAGCCTTTATTTCAACTAATCTTTTTAATCTATTGTTTCTTATAATTACTCTTCTATATAAATCATTTAAATCAGATGTTGCAAATCTACCTCCATCTAATGGAACCAAAGGTCTTAACTCAGGTGGAATAACAGGAATCGCCTTCAAAATCATCCATTCTGGTTTGTTCTCTCTATTTAAATTAGATTCTTTAAAAGATTCAACAACTTGAAGCCTTTTAAGAGCTTCCATTTTTCTTTGTTTTGAAGTTTCTGTATTAGCTTTGTGCCTTAACTCGTAAGATAATTCGTCAAGATCAATTCT
>JABJFE010000038.1 GCA_018662905.1 Flavobacteriaceae bacterium | reverse complement strand
TCTTTGTTTTGTTTACTAGTAGCTTCTAAAGCAGCATAATCTTTTTTAGAAATACATGAGGGAAACAAAACTGAAACAGTTAAGATAGTAAGGATTAATTTTTTCATATTTTTTTATTTATGTTCAAATTTAAATAAAAATTTAAAACAAAAAATTAAAGTTAAGTTAAATCTGAATATTTTTTTCTTGCCCTAATTATATATTGATAAAGAATTGACTTTATTGCAAAATGCTTTGGTTTAATTTCGTTTGATATTATCCTTCTATAACTTTTTGAAATATTTACTCTCTTCTCATTGATTATAATTGAACTCTGAAACATAGCATTATAAATTTCCTTAAAATGATTGGTTTTATTAATTATAAGATAATAAAGACCTAAAAATAAATTAATACATTGAACTACATAAATAGTGGGCGAAAAATTGTTTAATAGATTCATGTTTTTAATTATCATCCATCTTTGATTTCTTATATTATAAAATAGTTTTTTTGGATTTTCATAATTTAAAGATCCTCCTCCTAAATGAAACACAACACTTTTATATAAAAATCTTTTTTTAAGATTAAGATTTAAATTTGTTAATCTCCAACATAAATCAATTTCCTCCATATGATTAATAAAGTTTTCATCAAAACCGTTAAGTAACTCATAAGTATTTTTTCTTATAAAAAAACATGCGCCTGATGCCCAAAAAATATCAATATTTTGATCATATTGACCATTATCTTTTTCAATATTACTAAAAATTCTTCCTCTGCAATATGGGTATCCAAAGTAATCAATGAAACCACCCGCAGCTCCTGCATATTCAAATTTGTTTTTGATTTTATAATCCAATATTTTTGGCTGTGCAATTACTACAGATTCATTATTTGTAAACTCTTCTATAATAGGATTCAACCAATCTTTTGTAACTTCTACGTCATTATTTAACAAACAATAAATTTCTTCTTTTACTTTTTTTAAACCCTCATTATAACCTTTAGCATAGCCAAAATTATCATTGTTTAAGATCAATTTAATCTCAGGATAAGTTTCTTTTACGAATTCAACAGAACTGTCTGTTGAATAATTGTCTATAATATAAATTGGGTTTTTTCCAGAGTGTTTTAAAACACTTGGTAAAAATTTTTTTAAGTGTTTTAGTCCATTCCAGTTAAGAATTACGATAGCTATTTTCATTTTAATGGAAATTCTTTTACAAAAGTATATTTTTTAGATATTTGATCAATTTTAAAATATATATGATCTAATCCATTAGTTATCATACAAAAATTTGAATTTAAATTTAAATTATAAACTGAAATTTGATCAAAAACTTCTTGAGTTAATTTTATTGATGGAGATTTACATTCAATTAGCATTAATACATCACCAATACTATTATAAACAACAACATCAAATCTTTTATTTAAATTATTTACATTGATTTTTTTTTCTACAGCTATATGTGATAGGGGAATTTTTTTAACAAATAGAAAATTCAAAACGTGTTGTCTAACCCATTCTTCTGGTGTCAAAAGAAAATATTTTTTTCTTAAAAAATCAAAAATAAAAGTTTTACTATCAATTTTTTTTAACTTAAATTCAAAGTCTGGAAAATTTAATGTTATCATATTTAATAAATGAATTTACAAGAAATAAATAGTATAGTTTCAAAAATCAATAATAAAGTTTATAACCCAATTTATTTTTTAATGGGTGAAGAAACATATTATATAGATTTAATTAATGATTTATTAGAAAATAATGTTTTAAATAATGAAGAAAAAAGTTTTAATCAAACAATTCTTTATGGAAAAGATACCAATATAGATGAGATTATTTCGGTTTGTAAAAGATTTCCTATGATGTCTAAATTCCAATTAGTAATAATTAAAGAAGCTCAAGATTTATCATCAAAGATTGATGGCTTGTTGAATTATCTATTGAACCCTATGCATTCAACAATCTTAGTTATTAACTATAAGTACAAAACACTAGACAAACGAAAAAAAATCTATAAGGCAATTCAAAAATTTGGATTGATTTTAAATTCTAAAAATCCTTATGAGAATCAGGTTTCAAGTTGGATTTCAAGTAAATTAAAAGAAGATAATTATACAATAGATTTTAAAGCAAATCAAATGCTTGTGGAGTTTTTAGGCTGTGACTTGAAAATGATAAATAATCAATTAAATAAACTTAAATTATTAAAACCTAAAAACAATAATATAGATCCTACACTGATTGAAAAAAACATTGGAATTAGTAAAGATTTTAACATTTTTGAGTTAAGAAATGCTATTGGTTTAGGTGAATTAAATAAAGCTTTAGTTATTGGTGATTATTTTTCTAATAATATTAAAGTATATCCAACTCAATTAGTATTAGGTTCTTTATTTAATTATTTTATTCAACTATTTCAATTTCATAGTTTAAATAATAAATCTGATACAAATGTTTCCTCTGTACTTGGAATAAATAAATTTTTTGTTAAGGAATATCATAAAGCTGCAAAAATATATCCTATGAAGAAAATATCTTTGATAATAACACTTATAAAAGATGTTGATTTAAAATCTAAAGGATTTGGTGTAAGCAACAATTCTCAAGAAAATATCCTTAACCAACTTATTTGTCAAATAATGAATTAGATTAAATCTGGATAATTATTTGGATCGTATTCGTTCATTATTAAATATGCTGTTTCAATTATATCATCCATTGATGGTTTTGAAAAATAATCCCCGTCGGTTCCATAAGCTGGTCTGTGAGCTTTAGAAGTCAATGTTATTGGCGCAGAGTCTAAATATTTAAAGCCATCACGTTCTTGAATGATTTTTTGTAAAATATAAGATGATGCTCCACCGGGAAGATCTTCATCAACAATTAGTAATTTGTTAGTCTTTTTTAAACTTTCAATAATTAAATTGGAATTATCAAATGGAATTAACGATTGAATGTCAATAATTTCACAACTAACTCTTAACTCCTCTAACTCATTAGAAGCTTTTTCCACTAACCTCAAAGTAGACCCATATGAAACTATAGTGATTTGATTACCATTCTTAATTTTTTCAGATTCACCAATCATAACAGTAAATTCAGATAAATTATCAGGCTGGTTTTCTTTAAGACGATATCCATTTAAAGACTCTATAATTAAAGCAGGTTCTTGACATTGTAATAAAGAATTGTACATTCCAGAAGCTTGAACCATATTTCTTGGAACAAGTATGTTTATTCCTCTTAGTGTAGATAGTATTGCTCCCATCGGAGAACCAGAATGCCATATTCCTTCCAATCTATGTCCCCTTGTTCTAATTATTAAAGGAGCAATTTGTCTTCCAAAAGTTCTGTAGTGAAGAGTGGCTAAGTCATCACTTAGTATTTGTAATCCGTAGAGTAAATAATCTAAATATTGAATTTCAGCAATTGGTCTAAATCCCCTAAGTGCTAATCCAATACCTTCACCAATTATAGATGCTTCTCTAATTCCTCTATCTGCAACTCTTTCATCTCCATAAATATCTTGCAGTCCTTCTAATCCTTGATTTACATCACCAATTTTACCTGAATCTTCGCCAAAAATAATTAGATTATCATGTTTGGATAATAAACTTTCAAAATTATTTCTAATTATAATCCTTCCATCAATTTTCTTATTATCAAAATTATATATTGGATCAATTTTTTTTACGCTTTTATAGTTAGTATCAAACTCATTATAAAGTTTAGAACTGTAAACTTCACTCTGTTCAATTGAGAATTTACTAATCCAATTTTTAAGAACATCTAACTCATTTGAGTTTTTATTTAACATTATGCGTAATATTTTTCTCGCATTTGATAAAATATCTTTTTTATTAGGTTCTTTAATTCTTGAAAGCTCAGAACTTAAAATATTTAAATCATATTCTGGAAACTTTTTGGAAAGATTATCTAAAATATGAATGTATTCATTTCTAGTTTTTAAAATAGGATTTATATAAGTTTCCCAAGCTTCTTTCTTTGAGACTTTCACATAATCCTTACATTGAGATTCTATTTTAGTCAACTCATTATCATTTGAAATACTATTATCAATAATCCATT
>JABJFE010000102.1 GCA_018662905.1 Flavobacteriaceae bacterium | reverse complement strand
GATCAACAGCAAATATGTGTTCACCTGGAATCGATGTTGATATTAACTCTGAAAAAGCAAAATACCACTGTGTAAATTCTAATTCTAAAACGTATCATAATGACGATTGGGTTAAAGTTGAAGTAATTGTTAAATCAAATAGTATAGTTCATCATATTGTTGAAAATGATACGGTGATTTCTTATTCTAATTTAAGAGTAGGAGGTGATAAAATTCCAGCCAACTATCTTGACAGAGTAGGGGAGTCTCTTTTTGAAGGATATATATCACTTCAATCTGAAGGCCATCCCGTTGAGTTTAGAAATATAAAAATCAAAAACTTTGATTAACATTAAATTAATTTGTTTAAATAATGATAAATTTAAATGTTAAAATGTCTTTAATTAAAAAGCCTCTATATATTTATAAAGGCTTTTTTAAAAATAAAAATATTGAAAATATTATTCAGGAATTCCAGTACCATCTTCAAGTGGTGCCCAGTTTGAATGCATAATTTTCCAACCATTTTCTGTAGAAACCCATACTGAAGAAGCTCTTGTGCTATAGTCGATTGAATCACTATTGTCAACAGTATAATCGCCTTTAGCGTAAAAAGTTAAAACAGCTGTTCTTGAATCAGGTGAAAGCGCTACGTCGATATCATATAATTCAAAAGAACCCCATTTAGCTTTTGCTTCGGTATTAAATCTTTCAGAGTTCATTACTATAAACTTTTTCAAGTTTGATTCCCCAGATGTGAAAGGAATACTTTGATCAACATGTTTGTTGAATTCTTCTAAGTTTTGAGTAAGAATAGCATCTTGAAGCTTTACTGCCTTTTCTTTAAGGGCATTAGAAATATCTTCATTAGACATTTTTGTCTCACTAGAATCAATTGGTGTTTGACAAGCTGCAATTAAAATTACAGTTGTTAAAAGAAAGAATTTTTTCATAAATATTTTATTAAAGTTTAATTTATTCTAAGTTATGTAAATTATATCAATGCATTATACTTTTAATATTATATAATTTGGCACTTATTCTGAGGGTCATCCCGCTGGGTTTATAATTATAAAAATCAAAAACTTTGATTAATATTACATTCTTTTTAGAATGTTTAGTTATATTTGAATGAACCAAAACCTAATTAATTATGAAAAATTTTTTATTATTATCATTTGCCTCAATATTAATGTTTTCTTGTGAAACAACTCCAAAAGAGGAAGAAAAAGGCCCAGCTCCTGGTTATTTATTAACAGCTGATGGAACAAAAATTGATGCTAGAGACGCAGATCCTTTAAATTTAGCAATATGGGAAAAATATATGGACGCCCACAACAACAAAGACTTTGAAACAATAGCTAGTATGAATCATGATTCCATTGTGTTAAACCTTTGGGATGGTAGAAATCTAATGGGTAACGATACTCATATTGAGATTTTAAAAGGATATATTGAAGAATTTAATCCAACTTGGAATACTTTCTTTTCTTACACAATGCATGTTGATGGTCAGGTTGGTGATTGGGTAATTACAGGCCATGAAATTAAGCAAACTGAAAATGGTGAAGAGAAATCTCTTTCGGATGTTTTAGATGTATTTATTGTAGATGAAAAAATAAGAAGAATTATAGTTTATCGTAAAGAAAACTAATAATAATTTATCTAATAAAAAAAGGGGATGATTGTCATCCCCTTTTTTTTGTGACCTCGGTAGGATTCAAACCTACAACCTCTTGAGCCGTAATCAAGTGCACTATTCAGTTATGCTACGAGGCCTTTTTTTATTAGAAATGCGAATTTAGCATTATTTTTGTAATAATTTTGTTGAATTATTTTTATAGATGAAAAAAAATAAGCCTGATAATATTGTTTTTGATGAGAAATCTAATAAGTATAATGCCTCAATTTTACCTTATGCTTCTAGTGTTGGAGCTCCGTCAATTAAAATCGAAGATAATAAGAGTTGGAAAGAAAGAGGTGTGTCTAAAGTTAACAAAAAGATTAGTTTAAAGTTCGAAGAGTTAAAATCCGATTATGAAAAACTAATAAATGATTTCAAATGGAATGAAATAATTTATAATTCTAAGTTTACCTTTGAACCTGTTATTGGTGAAAAATATTACTTATACACCAATAAAAAAAGTGAATATTTTTTATCTCTAATAAATCCTGAATCTTGGAATAAAGAGTGTGTAGGCGAATTTTCATTAAATTCTGATGGTAAATGGTTGAAATCTACTTAAAGACAACTTTTAAAGTCTTATCTATTCCATAGTCAAATTTCCAACCCCAGTCTTTTCTAGCAGTTGAATCATCAATTTCCTTTGGCCACGTATCAGCAATATCCTGTCTAAAATCACTGTTATAAATTACTTTAGCACTGCATCCCAGTTCATTTAGTTTTTTTTCTAGCTCAAATGGTGTGATACTAAAGCCTGTTATGTTATATGCATCTTTAACTCTTAGATTGATTTTGTTTATAGACATATATTTAATTGTCCCATTTATAGCATCATCTATATAAAGCATTGGAAGCTTAGTGTTTTTATTTAAAAAACATGTGTATTCTTTTTCGTTTTTTAGTGACTGAATCATTTCTATAATATAATCCGTTGTTCCTCCACCAGGTTTTGTATCAAATGAAATGATACCAGGATATCTCAACGAACGAATGTCTAAATCAAATTTATTATTATAATAATCAATCAATCTCTCTCCAGCAAGTTTAGAAATTCCATATATAGTATTTGGATTAAGAATACAATCTTGTTTGACAAAACTTAAATTAGATTTTGTTCCAAATACAGCTATTGAACTTGGCCAAAATATTTTTTTAATTCCATTATTAATTGATAAGTTAATAATATTTTGAAAGCTTTTCATGTTTATTTCCCATGCCATAAATGGGTTTTTTTCTCCATTCGCAGAAAGGACTGCGACTAAATGATAAACAACATTGATATTGTTTTTTTTTATTAGATAATCAATTCTTTTTTCATCCATTGCATCGGCAATTTCAAAATCACAACTTAAAACCTTTAACGGAGATCTGATGTCAGTTGCTAAAACATAAGTATTATTTTTATTAAAAAACTTAATAAATTCTTGGCCTAATTGGCCTAGTGCACCCGTGATAAGTATTCTTTCCATCCTTAAATAAATATTATACTTTTATATAATAAAAATAATTATGTACGAATCTATCAAAAAAAGACTTACAAAGGAATTAGATGAGGTTAAAGTTTCTGGTCGATATAAAAATGAAAGAGTAATTTCTTCAAATCAGAGTTCAGAAATCAACGTTAATAATAATAAAGTTTTAAACTTTTGTGCAAATAATTATTTAGGTTTAGCTTCAGATCCTGACATTATAAAACGTGCCAAGGATACTTTAGATAGTCACGGTTTTGGAATGGCATCTGTCAGGTTTATTTGTGGAACTCAAGATATTCACAAGGATCTTGAAAGTAAGATATCTAATTTTTTAAAAAAAGAAGACACAATTTTGTATGCAGCAGCTTTTGATGCTAATGGAGGTTTATTTGAGCCATTATTTAACGATCAAGACGCTATTATTAGTGATGCTTTAAATCATGCTTCAATTATTGATGGAATAAGATTGTGTAAAGCCAAAAGATTTAGGTATAAGCATAATGATATGCAAGATTTAGAACTTCAACTTAAGAATGCTAAAGATTCTAGGAACAAAATTATTGTTACTGATGGTGTTTTTTCGATGGACGGAACTATTGCTCAGCTTGATAGAATTTGTGAATTAGCTAATAAGTATGATGCTTTGGTAATGTCTGATGAGTGTCATTCTACTGGATTTGTTGGTCCAAATGGAAGAGGAGTACATGAAGAGCTAGGTGTAATTGATCAGGTTGATATTATAACAGGAACACTAGGCAAAGCACTTGGTGGAGCTTCAGGTGGTTTCACAAGCGGCCCTAAAGAAATAATAGATTTATTAAGACAAAAATCACGTCCTTATTTATTTTCAAATACTATAGCACCTTCTATTGTTGGTGCCTCTCTGGGAGTTTTAGAGATCTTGGAGAATGACAATTCTCATTTAGAAAAACTAAAGGAAAACACAAGGTATTTTAGAGAAAAAATTTCCAATTTTGGATTTGACATAAAACCTGGAAGTCATCCAATAGTTCCTGTCATGCTTTATGATGATCACCTAGCTCAAGATATGTCATCCGAGTTATTGAAATTAGGAATATATGTAATTGGTTTTTTCTTCCCTGTTGTGCCTAAGGGTCAAGCTAGAATTAGAGTTCAGATTTCAGCTGCTCACTCAATTGAAGATATTGACAAAGCCTTGAGTGCATTTTTAAAAGTAGGTAAGAAGTTAAAAGTAATATAATTTTAATTTCTAGTCTAAACTGTTTTTTGTAATGTAGTATCTCCATCCCAGTAATAATAGCTGAAACTTTGTCGCTTTTACAGGATCTAATCCGTTTTTTGTTAAACTTGGCAGTATTACTCTGTTTATTTTTGCTATTACTTTAAATATATTTTTCATTTAATTAAATATATAATTCATGTGTTATCTTTACTTAAATTAAATATATGGATTTAAATACTATTTCATTGTTAGTTTTTGGCTTAATCGTTTTAATAATAGGAGGAAATTTATTATTAAAAGCAGCAGTTTCAATATCACTTAGATTTGGAATACCAAAATTATTAATAGGTATGACAGTAGTTTCGCTAGCTACATCTGCCCCAGAACTTATTGTTAGTATTAAATCAGCCTTAAAGGGATCTCCTGACTTGGCTATTTCAAATGTATTAGGTTCGAATATTGCAAACCTTGGATTAGTTTTAGGAATAACAATAGTATTTTCTCCAATTAATATTTCTAAAAGTGTTTATAAAAAGGAATGGCCTATTATGATGTTTTCTGCAATTTATTTTTTGATTGTTGTTCTTGATGGTGTTATAAGTAAAACCGAGGGAGGTATTTTAGTATGTTTTTTAGTGATGACTATTTCGGCTTTAATAAAATTACGTGACAAGGATGAAATTGAGTTGGATAATGATAGTGAAGATTCATTTTTGAAATCACTTTTAATATTATTTTTTGGTGGGTTGTTTTTGTATTTTGGTTCTGAATGGTTTATCGATGGAGCTATAATGTTAGCTAATTCTTTTGGAATAAGTGAAAGAATTATTGGAATTACAGTGGTTTCTATTGGTACTAGCATACCTGAGCTTGTAACCTCTTTAGTTGCCGTTCTTAATAAAGAAAAAAGTATATCGTTAGGTAATTTATTGGGTTCAAATATTTTTAATGTTTTTGCTGTCTTAGGTATCACATCACTTGTAACTCCACTGACAGTACTTGATCAAAATATAATTGATTATGATATTTATATTATGTTGTTTTTTGCATCAATAATACTTCCTTTAATATTTTTTCCAAAAAAACTTGTTCTTGGAAGAAAAGAGGGCGTTATAATATTATTGTTTTATACTGTTTACATATATCAATTATTTTTTAATTAAATTTTTGCAAAAAAAAACCCTCATTTAAGAGGGTTTGATTATTGTAATTTAAATATTAAATTTTAGCTGACTTAACCGTTTTAACTATTCTACCGGCAATTTTATATGGATCACCATTAGATGCTGGTCTTCTGTCTTCTAACCAACCTTTCCATCCTTGTTCAACGGTGATTATAGGGATTCTTATAGATGCTCCTCTGTCCGAAATACCATAACTGAAATCGTTTATTGATGCTGTCTCATGAAGACCTGTTAGCCTTTGATCGTTAAATTGACCATAAACACTTATATGTTCTTTTACAACGGGTCTAAATGCTTCGCAAACTGCTTCATAAGTTTTTTGAGAACCACAAGTTCTTAGTACTGTATTAGAAAAGTTAGCATGCATACCACTTCCGTTCCAATCTCCTTTGATTGGTTTTGGATGATATTCAATATAGTAACCATAGTTTTCAGTTATTCTATCTAAAAGATATCTTGCAATCCATATTTCATCACCAGCTTTTTTAGCACCTTTTGCAAACAATTGAAATTCCCATTGTCCACTTGCTACTTCTTGATTAATTCCTTCAAAGTTTAATCCAGCCTCAATGCATTGATCTGCATGCTCTTCAACTAGGTTACGACCATGTGTGTTCTTACCACCAACAGAACAATAATACATTCCTTGAGGACCAGGATATCCTCCAACAGGAAATCCTAATGGTAATAATGTATCGCAATCCATTATAAAATATTCTTGTTCAAATCCAAACCAAAAATCATTATCATCATCATCAATGGTTGCTCTAGCATTTGACTCATGAGCAGAACCATCTGCATTTAAAACTTCCGTCATCACTAAATAACCATTAACTCTGTCAGGATCAGTATAGATTGCAACTGGCTTAAGCAAACAATCTGAAGAACCACCTTCTGCTTGTTTTGTTGATGAACCATCAAATGACCAAATTGGACAATCTTCTAACTTACCACTAAAGTCTTCAATAACTTTAGTTTTACTTCGCATGTTTTGGGTTGGTTTATAGCCATCTAACCAAATGTATTCTAATTTAGATTTACTCATTTTAAAAAAGATTTAAGATTTTAATTATCAAATAAAAATAAAATATATTATTGATTTTAAGGGACTTAACGATTTAAAAGATATTAACATAACTGATTTTTATTAATACTGTATTTTTTAATAATATTTTTTTTCTTTTTAATAATTATTTGATTAAAAAATGATTTTTTCATATTTAATTCTAATCATTAATTATAACAAATTAAATTATTTAAACAATTTCATTACTTGTATATTTGTTTTATAATTTATGCAAAATAATAGTTCAGATCGTTATAATTTAAGAGGAGTTTCAGCAGATAAAACTGATGTTCATAATGCTATTAAGAATGTTGATAAAGGTCTTTTTCCAAAAGCATTTTGTAAAATAGTTCCAGATTATCTTTCTAATGATCCTGACTATTGTTTAGTAATGCATGCTGATGGGGCTGGTACTAAGTCTTCCTTAGCTTACATATACTGGAAGGAAACGGGAGATATTTCAGTTTGGAAAGGAATTGCTCAAGATGCTTTGGTAATGAATATTGATGATTTATTATGTGTTGGAGCTGTTGATAATATTATGTTGTCTTCAACAATTGGTAGAAATAAAAATTTGATAAACGGTGAAGTTATTAAAGCAATAATTGAAGGTACAGAAGAATTAATAAAAGAAATGTCTTCATATGGTGTTAATATCAAGTCCACGGGTGGAGAGACAGCCGACGTTGGTGATTTGGTTAGAACAGTTATAGTAGACTCAACTGTTGTAGCAAGAATAAAAAAATCAAAAATAATTGACAATGCTAATATATCAAGCGGCGATGTTATTGTCGGATTAGAGTCTTTTGGAAAAGCAAATTATGAGTCTAGCTACAATGGCGGTATGGGAAGTAATGGTTTGACCTCAGCTAGACATGATGTTTTTAATAAGGATTTAGCAAAAAAATATCCCGAAAGTTTTGATCCATTAGTACCTAAAGAACTTGTTTATTCAGGATCTTTTGATTTACTAGAAAAAATTGATGGTATAGATTTGGATGCTGGTAAATTAGTGCTTTCACCAACTAGAACTTATGCTCCAATTATCAAGGAAATTTTAAATCACTTCGATTCAAATTCTGTTCACGGAATGATTCATTGTAGTGGAGGAGCACAAACTAAAATTCTACATTTTATTGATGATTTACATATAATAAAGGATAATTTGTTTGCTACACCTCCCTTATTTAAAATTATCAAAAATGAATCCAAAACTGATTGGAAAGAAATGTATAAAGTGTTTAATATGGGTCACAGAATGGAAATATATGTTGATCCAGAAATTGCTCAAAATATCATTGATATTTCTAAATCCTTTGGTGTTGATGCTAAAATTATTGGAAGAGTTGAGTCAAATGATTCAAAAAAACTCACTATAGTTTCAGAGCATGGGACTTTTGAATACTAAATGAATTCAAAATATTATAAATTTGTAAAAAAGTTAATTCTTTAATATGCTAGATAAGTTAAATATTGTTCAACAAAGATTTAATGAAGTATCAGATTTAATAATTCAACCTGATATTATCACTGATCAAAAAAGATATATTAAGCTTAACAAAGAATATAAGGAACTAGGTTTAATTATTGAAAAGAAAGTTATTTACGAAAGATTGATTTCTAATAAAAATGAAGCTGAGGAAATTTCAAGAAATGAAAGTGATAAGGAGATGTTAGAAATGGCTAATGATGAATTAAAGGATTTAAAAGAAAAAATCAACATTATTGAGGAGGATATTAAATTCTTGTTAATACCTAAAGATCCAGATGATTCAAAAAATGTTGTAATTGAACTTAGAGCAGGTACAGGCGGTGATGAAGCTAGTATTTTTGCTGGAGATTTGTTTAGAATGTATACTAAGTATTGTGAAGGCAGAAAATGGAATGTGAGTTTAGTAGACGCTAGTCCTGGAACTTCAGGTGGTTATAAAGAAATAATTTTTGAAGTTTCTGGAAATGATGATGTTTATGGTCTTTTAAAATTTGAATCAGGAGTTCATAGAGTTCAGAGAGTGCCTCAAACAGAAACTCAAGGAAGAGTACACACTTCAGCTGCAACTGTTATGGTTTTACCAGAAGCTGAGGAATTTGATGTAGAGGTTAATATGAACGATGTTCGTATAGATTATTTTTGTTCATCTGGTCCTGGTGGTCAATCTGTAAACACTACATACTCAGCGGTAAGACTTACACATACTCCAACTGGTATAGTGGCTCAATGTCAAGATCAGAAATCACAACATAAAAATAAAGATAAAGCTTTAAAGGTTTTAAGATCTAGATTATACGAGTTAGAACTTAGTAAAAAATTGGAAGCAGATTCTTTAAAAAGAAATTCTATGGTTTCATCAGGTGATCGTTCTGCAAAAATTAGAACTTATAATTATCCTCAAGGTAGAGTTACTGATCATAGAATTGGTTTAACATTGTATGATTTGCAAAATATAGTTAACGGTGATATTCAAAAAATAATTGATGAATTAAAAATTGTTCAAAATTCCGAATTACTAAAAAATTCAGAAGAAGTCTTTTAAATATTATGAATGTCAAACACTTAACAGACCAAATAATTTCTAAAAAATCTTTTCTTTGCTTAGGTTTAGATAGTGATTTAAATAAAATCCCAAAGCATTTATTAAATGAAGTTGATCCCATTTTTGAATTCAATAAATTATTAATTGATTCATTAAATAATTTAATTGTTGCAGTAAAAATCAATACTGCTTTTTATGAATCAGAAGGTTCTAAAGGATGGAAAACACTTGAAAAAACTATAGCTTATATAAATTCAAATTATCCAAAACTGTTTACAATTGCTGATGCAAAAAGAGGAGATATTGGTAATACATCTGACAGATATGCACAAGCTTTTTTTAAGCATATGGAATTTGATTCAATCACTGTTTCTCCTTACATGGGAAGTGACTCTGTTGAACCCTTTTTACAGTATGAAAATAAAAATACAATTATTCTTGGTCTTACTTCAAATAAAGGTGCAACTGATTTTCAGATTGATAATGATGGTTCCTTTGATTTATTTAAAAAAGTTTTGTTAAAATCTAAAGATTGGAAAAACTCAAATAATCTTATGTATGTAATTGGTGCTACAAAATCATCTTTTTTGAAAGATGTTAGAAAAATAGTTCCTGATAATTTTTTACTAATTCCTGGTGTAGGGGCACAAGGAGGTGATTTAGAAGAAACTTTTAAAAACGGAGTTAATAAAAATATAGGTATTCTTGTTAATTCATCAAGGTCGATTATATATGCAGGTAATGATAAAGATTTTCTTAAAAAATCATACATTGAAGCCAAAAGACTTCAAGCCGAAATGAATATTTTATTAGATAATATTAATGCTTAACTACTCTATTTATAAAAATCATAATTCTAAAGAATGGGTAACTTTTGTTCATGGGGCTGGAGGCAGTTCATCTATTTGGTTTAGACAAATAAAGGAGTTTAAAAAACATTTTAATGTTATTCTTTTGGACTTAAGAGGGCATGGTAAATCAAAGTACCATTTAAAGAATGTTTTTGAAAAAAAGTATACTTTTAAATCAATATCAAATGATATTATTGAGGTTTTAAATAAAGAAAAAATTTTAAGTTCTCATTTTGTTGGAATTTCATTAGGCACTATTTTAATAAGACAATTGGCAGAGTTTTATCCAAAAATGGTAAAAAGTATGATAATGGCTGGAGCTATAATGAAACTTAATTTTCGTTCAAGGTTTCTTATAAAGTTAGGGTCTGTTTTTAAGTCAGTGGTTCCTTACATATGGATATATAAGCTTTTTGCTTTTGTAATTATGCCATATAAAAATCACAAAAAATCAAGATTACTATTCATAAATGAAGCTAAGAAATTATATCAAAAAGAATTTATGAGATGGTATAAATTAACAGCTGAATTGAATCCTCTTTTAAAACTTTTTAGACAAGTAGAGCTAAAAATTCCTACATTATATTTAATGGGAGCTCAGGACTACATGTTTTTAAAATCAATCAAATTAATTACTGAAAAACAAAAATTCTCTAAACTGATAGTGGTTCCTGATTGTGGTCATGTTGTAAATGTTGATAAACCTAATTTCTTTAATAGTTCTAGTATTTCTTTTTTAAAAACTATTGATTAGTATTATTCAATACCTGGTTGTAATAATTTGAAACCTGTTTTTTCTTTTGATTTTTTCACCATTTCTTTTACTTTGCTTAGTAGTAATTTCGAATTATATATAATTCCATCTTTTATGGTATATTTTACTCCTCCAACTCTAACAACCTTATTATCATTATTTAATTTAATAGCACCTGTTCCATAAAGAACTTTTAAATTTTCTAAAGGGTTTTCCTCAATCACAACAATATCCGCTAACTTTCCAACTTCAATAGTTCCAATCAAATTTTGAGCTCCAAGAGCTTCAGCTCCATTTAAGGTTGCTGAGCGTATTATTTCAATTGGATGAAATCCAGCTTCTCTTAAAAGCTCCAATTCTCTTATGTACGCAAATCCATAAAGTTGATAAATGAATCCTGAATCAGATCCTGCAGTAACTCTTCCTCCACGATTTTTAAATTCATTAATAAAGGTCATCCATAATTTATAGTTATTTTTCCATTGTACTTCTTGTTCAGTTCCCCAATAATGCCAATATGAGCCATGAGAAACTTTACTTGGCTCGTAAAATTTCCATAAAGATGGAAGGGTGTAATCCTCATGCCACTCTGCACGTCTAGCCCTGTGTAAATCTCTGCTCGCTTCGTAAATATTAAAAGTAGGATCTAATGTGAAATCAAGTTTTATTAGTTCGTTCATTACATTATTCCAATGTTCACTGTAGGGTTCAGCTGATTGTTGCCATAGTTTACCTGCTTCTTCAAATCTATGTTGTTCATTTTGATAATTATAGTTAGAAGGATAGTTTTGCACAGTTTTATTATTAAATAAAGCTTCTGGCAGTCCATACCAATGTTCCATTGTTGTTAAACCAGCTCTTGCTGAATTTAAAACATTCCATCTAGCAACACTCATTTGAGCGTGATGAAAAGCTGACCTTAAACCAAGTTTTTTATTTTCGGAAATTGCTGCTTTTAAAATTTCAGGTCTAGATCCAAAAAATTTAATACCATCTGCACCTTTTTTCGCGTTATCTCTAACCCATTTAATAGCATCCTCAGGAGAGTTAATTTCTGATCCACTGCCAAATCCTGTATAGGTATAAATTCTTGGTGCTATAATTGAATTATTTTCACTTTTCCTTTTTAAATCCAAGCTAAAGTCAAGTCCTCTACCGCTTGGTTCTCTAATCGTAGTAATTCCGTGAGCCATCCAAAGATTAAAAACATATTCCGGATCAGCACCTTGAGAAGTTCCTCCAATATGTCCATGCATATCAATAAACCCTGGAAGAACATACATTCCATTTAAGTTTAATTCGACCCCATTGTCTTGAAGTTTTGGACCATTTCTTCTTTTAGAAACACCTGGATAGCCAACTACTTCAATTTGGGTTATAATATTTTTTTTAATTTCTATATCTACAGGGCCAATGGGTGGTGCTCCATTTCCATTGATTAAGGTAACTCCCCTTAAAACAAGTTGTTCATAAGGGCCTTGACTAATTTCGTTTTGACCATATGTATAAAAAAACTGCAATGATATAATAAAAAAACATTGCAGTTTGTAAAGAAAATTTATTTTCATGATACTAATTTTTCATGAAAATAGTTATAAATAATTAGTTTATCGAAAAATCTCCATATGCTCTTGTTCCGTGCTCTGCTATGTCTAAGCCATCTTCTTCCTCTTTTTCTTCCACTCTTAGACCTACTATTGATTTTACGATTAAAGTAATAATTGTTCCACCTATCACACAGAAAGCACCAGTGATTCCCACACACGCTAATTGAACCATGAATTGATTAAACCCAGCTAATTCACCAAATAATCCAACAGCTAACGTTCCCCAAATTCCACAAAATAAGTGTACTGGAATTGCTCCAACTGGATCATCTAATTTACATTTATCTAATAATGCAACTGAAAGAACAACAATTCCACCTGCTATTATACCAATTAATATTGCAGTATGTGGAAGCATTTGATCTGCTCCAGCAGTAATTCCAACAAGACCTCCAAGAACCCCATTCATAAACATAGTTAAATCTAAATTCTTATATAGTATCCCAGATAAAACAGCTGCTCCAATTCCACCAGCTGCTGCAGCTAAACAAGTTGTAACTAAAGTTAGTGAAGTAAGAGCTGGATCAGCAGATAGTACAGAACCACCATTAAAACCAAACCAACCTAACCATAAAATTAATACTCCAGCAGCAGATATTGGTAAATTTGAACCTGGAATAGCAAGGGGTTTCCCATCAGAATCAAATTTTCCTTTTCTTGCTCCTAAAAAGTATATTGCAACTAAAGCTCCCCAGCCTCCAACAGAATGAACTAAAGTAGACCCTGCAAAGTCATAAAAACCTAACTCATCAGATATAAATGTGCTAAAAAATCCTCCTCCCCATTGCCATGAACCAACAACTGGATAAATAAATGATACATATAAGAAAGCTAATAGCATAAAAGAACCAATTTTAATTCTTTCAGCAACTGCACCAGAAATAATAGTTGCTGCTGTTGCTGCAAACATTCCCTGAAAAAGAAAATCTGTCCAATATGTATATCCACCTCCTGCGTACGTTAATTGATCATAATCCACGCCAGGATCCAATCCAAATCCTGCGAATCCTAATACTCCGTCAATAATTCCAAATTCTCCTGGATACATTAGGTTAAAACCAAAACCACAATAAACTAGAAGTCCCATGGTTATGACAAAGAAGTTTTTAAATAATATATTAATTGTATTTTTTTGTCTTGTAAGTCCAATTTCGAGAAATGAAAACCCTAAATGCATAAAAAATACAAGCGCTGTACAGATCATCATCCATACGTTATTTGATGTTAATAATTCCATAATAATTTTAGTTTAATGATGTTTTACCAGTTTCTTTTGTTCTAATTCTGTAAGCTTCTTCAGCAGGAAATACAAAGATTTTACCATCTCCTACTTCTCCGGAATAGGCTGAGTCAAGTATCGCATTGATTGTTCTTTCAACAAATTCTTCAGAAACTACGATTGATAAATACCTTCTTTGAATATCTGCAGTACTGTATGTAACACCTCTGTATACATGCCCTTCTTTTTCATTTCCAACACCTGTTACATCCCAATATGTAAAGAAGTTAACTTCTACATCATGCAAGGCTTCTTTGACTTTTGAAAATTTTGATTTTCGAATAATTGCTTCAATTTTTTTCATATTAATTAAATTTTATGTTATTAAAAACTAGCTCCAAATACTAAAAATGCAGCTTCTGAATCTGGATTATATACAAATGATCCAAATAGTGGTAACGTGTAATCTTCAGTTATTTTGATATCCTTGGAACCACCAAGTGAAATGTTACATAATCCACTTCCACCATTTACATACCAAGCATCTGCTGAGTCGTTACCATATCCAATTGCAACATCAACTGGTCCAGCTGAAAATGCAGCTTCAATATATAATGCTTCAACTTCTGTAAAGTATCCTACCATCAAATTTATTGGTCCAAGTTCTGCCGAACCAGAAATTTCTAAATAATCACCTTCAAATAGTCCTTCTCCCTCTGCGTAAGCACCACCTTCACCAGGAAATGAATAATTAGTTAATGTTAGTCCAAATTTTCCGAAAGAATAGCTTGCATATAAATCAAGCTCGTTACCACCACCAATGGCGGTTGTTGGAAAACTTCCCCATGCTCCTACTTCTAAATCCCCAGTACTTAATGATAACCAAGGCTGAATGTGAGCTCCTGATCCAAATTGTGTACCTCTCCAAACGTAAGAACTAACTACGTCTGCTCCCAAGTCTTGAGATTTTACTTCATCAAAAGAAAGCATTGTGATAGTTAAAAATAATAAAGATGATACAGAAAAAAGTTGTTTTTTTAAATTCATGATAATGTTTTTTTGTTATTAAAATTGATTATTTGTTATTAATATTTCATCAAAATTAACATATTGTAATATTATTCTTATAAAAAAAGTTATAATAGCCTATATTTTTACAAATATGATATTTTAATGATTATAAAATTCTAATAATGATAATTGTGGATAGTTTATTTTATCAAATTGATCAATTTTTTCAATTGATAAAATTTACTTTGCTATTTGAATTCCTATAAAAACTGCAGCAATTCCGAAAATTATTGATATAAAAGTGTAGATTAAGAATGAGCTAATGTCTCCAGATTTAATTAGTTCAGAGTTTTCATAAGCAAAAGTTGAAAAAGTAGTTAGTCCTCCACAAAACCCAGTTGCAAGTAATATAGTTTGAGGAGAATTCATTTGATTGTTTTTTATTGCCCAGCCTATAATTAGACCAACTATAAGGCATCCCCCAATATTAGAAATGAAAGTATTGAAGGGTAATTTAGAATTACTAAAAACAGAAAAATTTGAAATTAAATATCTAAACATGCTTCCTAATCCACCTCCAATAAAAACTAAAAGTAATTGTTTCACGATACACTGAGTTTTTTTAATACAACTAATAATGTAACAAATGAGATGAAACCAATAATGACCCAACGAATTCCGCTATAAGATCCTTTAAGTCCTTTTAAATCTTTTCTATAACTCATTGTTACAATAATTAAAAAAGAAATAAAAAATAAAATTGCAAATACTAATTGACCAGTGCTAAACATATTTAACTATTTTTAGTAAAAATAATATTAAATACAATATGAAACATCAAATAGAAGCAGTTAAAATATTTCATGAGACTTATAAACTTAATTATAAAGAAACTCCTACTACTAACATAGGTTTAGAAAAAATTAAATTAAGATTCAATTTAATGGCAGAAGAAAATGAAGAATATTTTGAAGCTGCAAATAATAATGATTTAATTGAGGTTGCTGATGCTTTGGGTGATATGCTATATATTTTATGTGGAACCATCATTGAACATGGAATGCAAGATAAAATAGAAGAAGTATTTGATGAAATACAAAAAAGTAATTTAAGTAAGCTAGGAGAAAACGGTAAACCAATATATAGAGAAGATGGAAAAGTTATGAAAGGACCAAATTATTTTAAACCAGATATTTTAAAAATTTTAAATTAAGCTTCTGTTCTCCATCCATAAGGATCTTCAGAAATATTATATTGTATATCGTTAAGTTTGTTCTTTAATAACAGACTCCATGGTTTTTCAATTCTTGGTAATTCGAATTTTTTATTTTCATATCCAAAACCAATAATTGGCAATACTACAACTGCAGTTCCACTACCAAATATTTCTTTTAAACTATTGTTTTTTGCTGCTTCCAAAATTTCATTTACCTTGATTGGCCTTACTTCAATATTTATTCCTTGGTCTTTCGCAATTTGAATTATACTTTTTCTAGTAATTCCATCAAGAATACTGTCACTAGTTGGGGCTGTTATTAATTTATCTCCAATTCTGAAAAATAAATTCATAGTTCCTGCTTCTTCAATATATTCATGATTTGATGAATCAGTCCAGATTATTTGTTGATATCCTTCGTTTCTAGCTAGAATTGTTGGGTAGAATTGTGCAGCATAATTACCAGCAGCTTTTGCGTAACCAACACCACCCTTTGCTGCCCTACTAAACGATTTTTCTATCTTAACTCTGACATCTTCGGAATAATACGAATTAGCTGGAGCACATATAATCATGAACTTATATTGGTTCGCTTCAGTAGCATTAATAGTGTCTTCGCTGGCAAATATAAATGGTCTTATATATAATGAATTTCCTAAACCCGGTTTGATCCAATCGTTGTCAAGTTCTATCAATTTTTTTAAACTTTCAAAGAATAATTCTTTTGGAAATTCAGGCATTGCTAGTCTAACCGAGGATTTTAAAATTCGCTCATAGTTATCTGTTGGTCTAAATAACCAGCTTTTGTTTTCATTATCCTTAAAGGCTTTCATTCCCTCAAAACAAGCCTGACCGTAATGAAACACTCTTGCAGAAGGACTTATACTGATTGGTTTGTAAGGACTTATTTGTGCGTTTACCCATTCTCCATCAATATAATCACAAGAAAACATATGATCTGTAAAAACAGAACCAAAATTTAAATTATCAAAATCTATTTGATCAATTTTAGAAATTTTAATTTTTTCAACTTTCATAAGAATCAATTGTATTTAGCGAAATTACAAATTAACTTTGATTAATATAATTGATATTAAAAATGAAATATTTAATTACTGGGGCTAGCGGGCTAATTGGAAAAAAATTAGTTAATATATTATTAGAGCAAAATGCAGAAATAAATGTTTTGACCACAAATAAGAATTTGAAATCGTCTAATATAAAAATCACTAAATTTTATTGGAATCCAGAACTCAATATAATTGATTCAAAATGTATTGAAGGAGTAAAAATAATTATAAACCTTGCTGGATCTCCAATTGCTCAATTTTGGTCTAAATCTTCTAAAAAATCAATTCTTTCAAGTAGAGTTAATTCTGTTCAGCTACTAAATCAAATTATACTAGAAAAAAAATCAAAAATAGATCATTTTTTATGTGCTTCTGCAATAGGTGTTTATCAATCAGATAACTCATATGTTCATAGTGAATCATCTAAAAATATTTCAAAATCTTTTCTTGGAGATACTGTAAGAAAATGGGAAATTTCATGTAATGATTTAATAAAACAAAATATAAAGGTTACAATATTAAGAATAGGTTTAGTTTTATCATTAGAGGGTGGATTAATGAAGCCAATTGCTCTATCAGTTAAATATTTTTTAGGCACTTGGTTTGGTAAGGGTGAAAATATCTATTCTTGGATTCACATTGATGATTTAATTGATTCAATTTTGTTTTTGCTAAATAATAATAAATCTGGAATTTATAATCTTGTAGCACCAAATCCAATTTCAAGCAAATTATTCACTCTAGAAATTGGTAAAATTTTGAATAAAAAAATATTTCTTCCAGCTGTACCAATGTGTTTAGTAAAATTAATTACTGGTTCTATGTCAGAGTTATTTCTATTTAGTCAAAATGTTTCTTCAAAAAAAATTATCGAAGATGGATTCGAATTTAGATTCAAATCAATTTCTTCTGCTTTGAATAATTTATTGAAATAATTTGATGACATTATGACAAAATATTTAAAATTGGCAGTACTTTTGCACCCTAATAAAAAACAATAATAATGAGTAGTTCGAAATCTAAAGCTCCTAAAAAACCTACTTTAAAATCTCAAATAGAATCTCTTGAAGTTTCTGTAAAAGACGAAAAAGATAAATTTTTGCGATTATTTGCTGAATTTGAAAATTATAAGAAAAGAACATCTAAAGAACGTTTGGATTTGTATAAAACTGCTTCTCAAGAATTAATGACTGCATTACTTCCAATTATTGATGATTTAAATCGTGCCTCCAATGAGTTTGCAAAATCAAAAGAAAAAAGTCTAGTTGAGGGTATGTCATTAATTAAAAATAAATTCTCTGATATTCTTAAATCTCAGGGTTTAATCTTAGTTGAGGTTAAAAATGGTGATGAATTTGATGCTGAAATACACGAAGCTATAACCCAGATTCCAGCTGAAAATGATAAAATGAAAGGTAAAATTATAGATGTTATTGAGTCTGGATATAAGCTTGGTGAAAAGATTATCAGATATCCTAAAGTTGTAGTAGGAAACTAATTTATATATTATGAAAGAAGATTTTTATGAAATTTTAGGCGTTGATAAATCAGCTTCAGAAAGCGAAATCAAAAAAGCATATAGAAAAAAAGCTATAAAATATCATCCAGATAAAAATCCTGGTAATTCCCAGGCCGAAGAGAATTTTAAAAAAGCAGCCGAAGCTTACGAAGTTTTAGGAAATAAAGAAAAAAAGTCCAAATATGATCAATTTGGTCATTCAGCTTTTGACGGTAGTGGTGGATTTGGTGGGGCTGGAATGAACATGGATGACATCTTTAGTCAATTCGGAGATATTTTTGGAAGTGCTTTTGGTGGTGGTGGTGGTGGATTTGGAGGATTTAGTGGTGGAGGATCTAGAGTTTCAAAAGGTAGTAATTTAAGAATTAGAGTTCAACTTGAACTTAGCGAAGTTGTTTTAGGGGTAGAAAAAAAGATTAAGGTTAAAAGAAAAATTAAAGCCGACGGAGTAACTTATAAAAACTGTAGTTCTTGTAATGGTTCTGGTCAAGTAACTAGAATAACAAATACCATTTTAGGAAGAATGCAATCATCTTCCACATGTCCAAGTTGTGGGGGTTCTGGTCAAGTTGTTTCAAATAGACCTTCAAACGCTGATTCAAACGGACTAATTTTAAAGGAAGAGACTGTACTAGTTAAAATACCTGCTGGAGTTGAAGATGGTATGCAATTAAAAGTTTCAGGAAAGGGTAATGACTCAGCTGGAAATGGTATAGCAGGGGATTTAATTGTTTTAATTAGCGAAAAAGAACACGACACTTTAAAAAGAGAAGGTAATAATCTCCATTTTGATTTATACATTAGTATATCAGAAGCTGTTTTAGGTGTTTCAAAAGAAATTGAAACTGTAACAGGCAGTGTTAGAATCAAATTAGAATCAGGAATTCAATCTGGAAAAATACTAAGACTTAGGGGTAAGGGATTAAGTAGTATTAATTCATATGGAAACGGTGATTTACTTGTTCATGTAAATGTTTGGACTCCAAAAACTTTAAATAAAGAACAGAGAGTATTTTTTGAGCAAATGAAAGAAAATGAAAACTTTGTTCCATCTCCAGATACGGGCGAAAAATCATTTTTTGAAAAGGTAAAAGATATGTTTTCATAACATTTAGAAGCTTCCTAATTTTATAGTTTTTACATCCAATTTTTATATTCAATTTGATTATATTTAAGAAAATATTTTTCTTATGGATAAGCTTATTGATTTTCTTTACAAAGAATATTTTATAACAGATAGTATTAAATTTTCTATAGTAACAATTCTTTTTGTTACAATGATATTTCTTATTACTTATTTTTTATTAAAAATCATAAAGAAAATAGCTACCAAGAAACTTGATGAAGAGAGGAAATTAAAATTTAAATCTGTCTTCTCCTTTTTTAATTACTTTGTTTATGTAGTTATTGCTTTAATGACTTTTCAAAATTTCGGTATAAACCTTACTGGAATATTTGCGGCTTCAGCAGCACTTTTTATTGGAATTGGTTTAGCACTTCAAACTTTTTTTCAAGATATAATTTCAGGAATTTTGATATTAGCTGATCAAACTGTACATGTTGGAGATATTATTGAAATTGATGGAAAAGTTGGTAGGGTAGAAAATATTAAAATTAGAACTACAAGAGCAGTTACATTTGATAATAAAGTACTTATAATTCCTAACCATAAGTACTTGACATCAACACTATTTAATTGGACTGAAAATGGAACTGTTTTAAGGGGAGCTGTTTCAGTTGGAGTTGATTATAATTCTGATGTAGATAAAGTAAAAGAAATATTACTAAATATCGCTGATTCTCATCCACATTTAATGAAGAATCCAACACCAAATGTAATTTTTAAAAATTTTGGAGATAACTCTTTAGATTTTCAACTAATTTTCACTTATAATAATGGTTTTAGAGTAAATCTTATTGAGAGTGATATACGATTTTTAGTTTATAAAAAATTTAAAGAAAATAATATTAATATACCATTTCCACAAAGAGTTGTTCATTTACAAAAATAAAATATGCCAAAAATATTAATTATTGAAGACGAAGAATCAATTAGAAGAGTTCTAAAAAAAGTATTAGTTCAAGAAGACAAAAATTATGAAATTATTGAAGCAGTTGATGGAGTAGATGGAGTTTCTAAAATCAATTCTAATAAACTAGATTTAATTTTATGTGATATAAAAATGCCAAAAAAAGATGGTATTGAAGTGTTACGTCATATTTTAATTGAGTGTCCAAATACACCAACTATAATGATTTCTGGTCACGGGGATCTTGAAACAGCTGTAGAATCAATGAGATTAGGAGCTTTTGATTATATATCAAAACCACCAGATTTAAACAGATTATTGAACTCTGTCAGGTCAGCTCTTTTAAATAATAACTTTGTTAAAAAAGGTAAAACAAAATCTAAAAAATCAAATGAATATAATATTATTGGAGAATCAGATCCTATTTCACAAATTAAAGTAATGATTGACAAGGTTGCTTTAACTAATGCTAAAGTTTTGATTCAAGGTCCAAACGGCTCTGGAAAGGAACTAGTTGCACATCAAATTCATATGAATAGTTTAAGAAACGCTGCACCTTTTATTGAAGTTAACTGTGCCGCTATTCCCTCTGAACTTATAGAAAGTGAATTGTTTGGTCATGTCAAGGGTGCGTTTACTTCTGCAGTAAAAGATAAAGCTGGAAAATTTGAAGCTGCAAATGGTGGAACAATATTTCTTGATGAGATAGGTGACATGAGTATGTCTGCTCAATCTAAGGTTTTAAGAGCTCTTCAAGAGCATAAAATTCAAAGAGTGGGAAGCGAAAGAGATTTAGTAGTAGATGTAAGAGTTATAGCAGCAACTAATAAAACGTTACGTTCTGAAATCAAAAATAATAATTTTAGAGAAGATCTTTTTCATCGTTTAGCTGTAATTGAAATTAACGTTCCTTCTCTTAATGATAGAGTTTCAGATATTCCTCTTTTGGTTGATCATTTCTTAAAAGATATTTCAAAAGATTCGGATCAAAATTTAAAAACAATGGACAAAGATGCAGTTAACAAGTTAAAAGAATTTGATTGGTCTGGAAATGTAAGAGAATTAAGAAATGTTGTAGAAAGATTAATTATTCTCTCAGAGAAAAATAAAATTACAAAAAATGATGTTATTAAATATTCAAACAAATAATTATATGAAATTCTTTATTTCCATATACTTATTATTCTTTTCTGTTTTCATTTTTTCTCAAGATGATGAAAAAGTTATAAAAAATATTTTTGACACAACAATGACTACTAGTTCAAGTTATGAATTGTTAGATTTTTTATCAAACGAAATCGGTCATAGGTTGTCAGGTTCGTTAGGTGCAGAAAGAGCAGTTGAATGGGGGAGAAGTGAATTATCTAAAATAGGATTTGATAAAGTCTGGTTACAAGAAGTAATGGTTCCAAAATGGGTTAGAGGACCAAAAGAGTTTGCTTTAATAGAAACTCAACCTGGAATTACATTTAATGTGGATCTGTGTGCATTAGGAGGATCAGTAGCTACTCCATCTGTAGGTATTAAATCTAATGTGGTTGAAGTTAAAAGTTTTGAAGAATTAAAAATACTTGGAAAAAAAGAAGTTGATGGTAAAATTGTTTTTTTCAATAGACCTATGCAACCCAATCTTGTTAGCACATTTCAAGCATATGGTGAAGCTGTTGATCAAAGAGTTAATGGTGCTGCTGAAGCAATTAAATATGGTGCTATTGGAGTTATTGTCAGATCAATGAACTTAAGATTAGATGATAATCCACATACTGGTACAATGAGTTATGGAAATCTACCACCTAGTAAACAAATTCCGGCAGCTGCTATCAGCACTAATGCTGCTGAAAAATTAAGTAAACTTTTAAAAATAACCCCGAACCTTAAATTTCTTTTTAGACAACAATGTAAAACTTATAAAGATGTTAAATCTTATAATGTTATTGCTGAATTAAAAGGTTCTGAGTTCCCAGATGAAATAATATTAGTTGGAGGACATTTAGATTCATGGGATTTAGGTGACGGATCTCACGACGATGGTGCAGGTATTGTACAATCTATGGATATTATAAATATTTTTAATAAAATCAATTACAAACCAAAAAGAACAATTAGAGTTGTTCTTTTTATGAATGAGGAAAATGGTTTAAGAGGTGCGTTAAAGTATGCTGAAATTTCAAATAAAAATAAATTGAATCATATTTTTGCTCTAGAATCTGACGCTGGTGGTTTCACACCAAGAGGATTTTCATTTTCTGCAAATAATAAAAATTTTGAATTAATAAAATCATGGAAATATTTATTTGAACCTTATTTAATTCAATCTTTTGAGCTAGGAGGAAGTGGAGCAGACATATCTCCTTTAAACAATGGCAATAATGTTTTAGCTGGTTTAAGACCTGATTCTCAAAGGTATTTTGATTATCATCATACATCAATAGACACTTTTGACGCTATTAATAAACGTGAATTGGAACTAGGAGCTTTTTCAATGGCTTCACTAGTTTATTTGTTTGATAAATATGGGATTATTAAATAAACTTTATATTGGAAACACTAATTGATTTAGATAAGTCGTTTTTTATTTTTTTAAATTCTTTAGGCTCAGAATTCTTTGATACTTTTTGGATGTTTGTTACTGATAAAAAAACTTCAATTCCTCTTTATTTTGTTTTAATTTATTACATAAACAAGAAGCTATCGAATAATTCTTTTCTGAAATATTTGATTTTAATAATCATATTAATTGTATTCACTGATCAATTTAGTGGCTTATTTAAAGATTATTTTGAAAGATTTAGACCTTGTCATGATACATCAATAAATGATAGCATAAGAATTGTTAAAGAAGGATGTGGTGGCTTATAT
>JABJFE010000161.1 GCA_018662905.1 Flavobacteriaceae bacterium | reverse complement strand
TCGGGATTTTCAAAACAAAAACTTTTAGCTATATCAAAGTTTTTAGAACCACTACCTTGAACCATATAGCATAATATTGTCCATGGAGATCCTGCAAATCCGATTAAAGGAATATCAGCAGGAAGTTCTTTTTTAGTCATTTTTACTGCATCAAAAACATAATTTAATTTTTCTTCAACATTTTGAATATTTAAATTAATTACATCAGATTTTTTTCTAACAGGAGATTCTATGTATGGACCAAAATTATTTTTCATTTCAACATTAATTCCCATTGCTTGGGGAATTACTAAAATATCGCTAAATATTATAGAAGCATCTAATCCTATTTGTTTAATTGGCATTAATGTTATTTCTGTAGCTAGTTCTGGTGTTTGACATCTTGTAAAAAAATCATATTTGTTTTTTAAAACCATAAAATCTGGCAAATATCTTCCTGCTTGTCTCATAATCCATACAGGCGGTCTTTCAACAGTCTCACCGTTTAGAGCTTTTAAAAAAAGAGGGGTTTCGTTTTTAATCATTTTTCAAATAATTTAATTGTTTCGCTAATTACGTTTTCAATTGTAGGAACTTTGCAACTTAAAACTTTGTTTGAATATCGTTTAGCATATTTTGAAGTAGTTTGGCCAATACATACACAGTATGAATTATTTAATGAGTTATTTATCATAAAGCTCTTAATTCCACTTGGGCTGTAAAATAAAATAGCATCAAAAATTTGATCGTATTTTTTAGGTTTTGCTACGTTGTTGTAAGCAACTAGCTCCTTCAGTTCTATATTTTTTTTCTTAAAAAAATCAGAAAACTCTTCATTTTTAATGTTGCTTCGACAAAAAATGAACTTTTCGTTTTTAGCTGTTTTTGATATAAATTCAGCTAAATTTGATGAATTTTGAGCCATTTTTGCAATTTTTTGACCTTTTTTGACTAAAAGTGATTTTGTATTTTTGCCTACACAATAAATTTTATTAAAAAAATTGTCAATATTTTGATTACTTGAAAAAACTGCTTCAACAGCATTTTTGCTTGTGAATATCCAGCTTCCATCATGTTTGGGAAGATTTAGGATTAAGGGTTGTATTGAAATAAAATCATTGTGATATAAATCAAATTTTAAATCACTGAAAAGATGTTTTAAATCATTACTTAACGTTTTTGTAGAAAGAATTTTAATTTTTTTCATTTTCTTTCTTTAGTTCTTGAAGTATTTTTTTACCTCCATTTTTCAAAATCTTTTTGTACATTTTTTCACCTGTTTTCAAGTCGTTACAATCAAATGAATCCTCAACTTTGATTATGTTTTTTGAATCCATTGTAGAGATGCTTACTTTGAACACAAGCTTATCTCCTTCAATTTTTGCAAATGCAGAGATTGGTACAGAACAACCACCATTCATTAATTTTAAAAACTTTCTTTCCTGATTTACACAGTGAAATGTTGAACTACACGAAATAGATTTTAATAAATTATTTAATTCGTTTTCATTTGTTCTTGATGCTATTGCAATAGCTCCTTGTGCCGCAGAGGGTATCATCCAGTCCAAAACAATTTTGTTTTCGGGACATATTGATAATCGATCAAGTCCTGCTTTTGCGAATATTGCACCGTCCCAATTATTTTTTTCAAGTTTTGCGATTCTTGACTCTATATTTCCTCTCAGAGACACTATTTTATGATTAGGATATTTGTTTTTCCATTGAGTTTTTCTTCTAATACTGCTTGTCGCAATAGTGAGAGCATTATTAAAATTGACATTTTTTTCTTTAAAAATTAAAACGTCTTGAGAACTTGCTCGTTTAAAAACACAATGAATAGATAATCCTGAAGCTAAATTTACTGGAACATCTTTATAACTATGAACCGCTATATCAATGTCGTTGTTTAATAAAGCTTGATCTAAACTTTTGGTAAAAATTCCACTTACTCCAAAATCATACAATGGTGTAATTTGATTTACGTCTCCCTCTGATTTTATTTTGACTATTTCACAATTTAAACCCAGACCCTCAAGTTTATTTTTTGCATAATTTGCTTGCCAAACAGCTAACTTGCTTTTTCTAGTGCCTATTTTAAGTTTAGTAATCATTGTGATTAAGTTGAAAAATTGTTTTTATGGATTCCAATTCTTCTTCAAAATCATCGCTGTCTCTTAAATGATTAGCTATTTGATTTGTTATTTTTTGAATTAAGTGTTCAGAGACTTCATTGACATTTGCGTCATCGAATGAGGATGCTTTTTTCTTAAGAATATTGATTTTATTTTCTTGGATTTTTTTTAGTTTTAATTTTAGCGCGTTAACTGTTGGAGCAAATTTTCTAGTTTCAACCCATAAATAATAATCTTCTGTTATTTCTTTAATTATTTTTTCAGCTTTAGGTATAAACTTTTTTCTGTTTTCTAAAGTTTTATTAGTTAACATAGATAGATAATCCAGATCTAATAAATCTACATTTTTAAAAGATCCCAATTTTTCATCAACATTTTTTGGCACTGATAAATCCAAAATTGTAAGCGATTTAGATTTAGATACCATTTCGCTAAGTATAGTTGGTTTGTTGCCAGCGGTGGCTACAATCAAGATGTCAGTTTTTGATATTTGATTATTTAAATCTGAAATATTTTTTACCAAAACCTCAAATTTACCAGCTATAAGTTTAGCTTTCTCTTCAGATCTATTAATTAAGGTTATGTGTTTGTTTGAGGTGTGTTTTACTAGATTTTCACATGTGTTTCTTCCGATTTTACCTGTTCCAAATAAAAGGATTTTTTTTGATGTTAAATCTGAAATATTATCTAATATATATCTAACAGCTGCATATGATACTGAAGTTGCACCTGAAGATATTTTTGTTTCATTTTTAATTCTTTTACTTGCATGCTTAATCATATTAAATAATCTTTCAAACGAAGGATTAACTGCATTTAGTTTTTTCGACCTTAAAAAACTATTATTTAATTGAGCGATAATTTCAAAGTCTCCTAAAATTTGACTGTCTAGACCAGTCCCCACTTTAAAAATATGATTCACAGCTTCTTCTCCTTTAAAAATGTAACCAAATTTTTTAAATTCTTTGACGGTTCCATTAGAATGTTTGCAAAGCAGTTCAGTAAGTAGATTAAAATCTAAAGTTGAAGAATAAATCTCAACTCTGTTGCATGTAGAATTAACAACTAAATTGTCTATACCCGCTTGTAATGATTCCTTAATAAGATTTTTGGATTGGTCTAGACTTAAGCTGAACATTCCTCTTACAGAAGAATTGGCATTTTTATAGCTTATTCCAATAACATTAAAAAAAGGAGCTTTCAAATTATGATTAATTTCGAATGTAAAAATAATACTCACATTAGTTAAAAAATAACCCTAAAGGTTCTATAAATAACTCCACAAGTTTTTTATTGAAAAGTATGATTAAAATAATGTAAAATTTTATATTTTTACAGATATAATCGATATACTCTAATCCATTAATTTAGAACGCTTCTAAATTAAAAATTTTATTTGCATGAATTTAAAAAATATCGCAAAAGGATCTACTGAAAGTTTTACAGTTGATGATGGTGTAATTTTATTAAAACAAACCAATGATAATGAATTTGCTTCAAATTTTAATTACAATAT
>JABJFE010000132.1 GCA_018662905.1 Flavobacteriaceae bacterium | reverse complement strand
ATTTGGCACTAGACTTGGAGATCTTATTAATTTTAAGTTGGATTCAAATAATGATTTAAATATTAAATACTCATTAGGTTTTGATTTTATTAGTAAGCACCCTGGTTTTTCTTTTGAAATTTTCGAAAGTTCTTACAAAGATATTAATTGGATTAATGATTTGAAATTATTGAAAATTAAAAATTTCTTTTTCAAAATTAATTCTAAATTGCTTGGTTCATTTAATTTTGACTTTAGTCTTACCGATAATTTTACATATTTTGAATTATTAAATAATGAGGAAATAAATAACGAAGGAGATATTAATTTAATTCCAAAAGTTAATCAGCACATAAATACATTAAAGTATTTAAAATTAAAATGGCAAAAAGAATTTAAGTTTGGGAAGTTTGCTTTGGATAATTCCATTATTTATCAATCGGTTGATCAAAATCAAAATGTTTTAAACCTGCCTGACTTTATAACAAGAAATACTTTTTATTATTCAAATGATGTTTTTAATAAAGCAATGTATCTTCAAACAGGATTTTCTTTTAAATATTTCTCAAAATATTATGCTAATGAATATAATCCTTTAATTAGTTCTTTTCATATTCAATCAAATGAAAAGATTGGAGGATTTCCTTTAATAGATTTTTTTGTTAACGCAAAAATAAAACAGACAAGATTATATTTGAAAGCCGAACATATAAATTCTACAGCTACAGGAAACAATTTTTACTCATCTCCTTCATATCCCTATAGAGATTTTTTAATAAGATTTGGTCTGGTTTGGAATTTTTTCAACTAGATATTAGGTAACTGATGGTAAATCACCCTTTTCTTTTGTTTCTAATTCAGAATATCCCATAAGATATTTATCCACTTGATAAGCAGCTTCTCTTCCTTCAGAAATTGCCCAAACTATTAATGATTGTCCTCTTCTCATATCTCCAGCAGAAAAAACATTTGAAACACTTGTTTGATAATTATCAGTTATTATTTGATTATTAGCGTTAGTATCTAAATCAAGTTTGTCAATTAAATCAGGCTCGTGACCAGAGAATCCTAACGCTAATAACGCTAAGTCACAAGGCCATAATTTTTCTGACCCTTCTCTTTCTTTCAACTGGGGTCTTTCCCCTTCTTTTTTAATCCATTCAACTTCAACAGTTTTTAAGCTTTTAACTTTACCGTTTTCATCTCCAATAAATTCTTTTGTTAGTATACTCCATTCTCTGTGAATACCTTCTTCGTGAGATGAAGTTGTTTTTAATTTGAAAGGCCAATATGGCCAGGGATTTTCATTCGTTCTGTTTTCACTAGGTTTTGACATTATCTCGAAATTTGTAACAGATTTTGCTTCTTGACGATTAGATGTCCCTATACAATCTGAACCAGTATCACCACCACCAATTACTATCACATTTTTATCTTTCGCATTTAAAGGTTCTTTGGTTTTGTTTAAACCATCAACAACTTCATTTTGAAGTTTTAAAAAATCCATAGCTTGTTTTACACCATCTAAATCAGATCCTTTTATTGGTAAATTTCTTTTAATTGTTGCTCCTCCGCATAGTACTACAGAATCATATTTTTTTAAATTTTCAACTGGATAGTTTTTACCAACTTCTTTATTTGTAAAAAAATTAATACCTTCTTCTTTTAACTGAGACAATCTTCTATCAATAATATTTTTTTCCATTTTAAAATCAGGGATACCATATCTTAATAATCCACCAATTTTAGAATCTCTTTCAAAAACATCAACAGTATGACCCGCTTTATTAAGTTGTTGAGCTGCTGCTAATCCAGCTGGACCAGATCCCACAACTGCAATTTTTTTACCTGTTCTATTTAAAGGAGGATTAGCTTTTATCCATCCTTCCTCAAAACCTCTTTCCACTATGTATTTCTCAATCATTTCAATTGAAACCGGAGGATTAATAAGACCTAATACACACGCAGCTTCACATGGAGCTGGACATAATCTTCCAGTAAATTCAGGGAAATTATTTGTTGAATGTAATATATATAAAGCTTTTTCCCATTCATTATTGTAAACCGCATCATTAAAATCTGGAATTAAATTGCCTAAAGGACACCCACTATGACAAAATGGAACTCCACAATCCATGCATCTTCCACCTTGTTCTTTTAATTTATCATCAGAAGGTTTTAGAGTAAATTCCTTATAGTTTTTTACTCTTTTTTTAACTGGAATTAAGCCTTCCTCAGTTCTTTCGTATTCAATAAATCCTTTTAATTTACCCATTTAAATTATTTGATTATTTCAGTAATTTTTTCTTTTGCCATTTTTTCAAGAGCCAATTTGTATTCTGTTGGCATTATTTTTACAAAATTTTCAGATTCTTTTTTCCAATTATTTAAAAACTTTTCCGCTATTTTACTTGATGTATATGTGAAGTGATTTTCAATTAATTTTTTTACTAAATCTAAATCTTGATTTGAAGGATTTTCGAATTCAATCATCTCTTGATTAAAGTTTCTTTTATCAAACTTTTCAGATTTGTAAATATATGCTACACCGCCACTCATTCCTGCAGCAAAATTTCTTCCTATATCGCCAAGAATTATTGCTGTTCCACCAGTCATATATTCACAGCCGTGATCTCCAACTCCTTCTACAACAGCTACTGCACCAGAATTTCTAACACAGAATCTTTCTCCTGCGATTCCATTTATATATGCTTCACCAGACGTAGCTCCATACAATGCTACATTTCCAGTAATTACATTTTCATCAGATTTAAAACTAGCTTCTTTAGGAACTTTGACAATAATTTTTGATCCAGATAGACCTTTCCCAAAATAATCGTTAGTATTTCCATTAACAATTAAGGTAAGTCCACGTGCACCAAATGCACCAAAACTTTGCCCGGCAGCTCCTTTGAAATTTAACTCCAAGGTGTCTTTTGGAAGACCTTTTGCTCCATATAATTTAGAAATTTCATTACTAACTATAGTACCTACAGTTCTATCAGTATTTTTAATTTCATATGAAAGATTCATTTTAACCTTCTTTTCTATAGCTAACTTAGCCTCTTTAAGTATGGTGAAATCTAAAACATTTTCTAAGTTATGGTCTTGTGAAGTGTTGTTTTTTAAAGGGGTGTTTTCTGGAACATTGGGTTTGTATAAAATCTTGGATAAGTTAATTCCTTTAGTTTTATAATTCTTCACAGCATCTTCCATATTGATTTTTTGACTTTGTCCTACCATTTCGTCAACAGTTCTAAAGCCAAGTTGAGACATAATTTCTCTTAATTCTTGAGCAACAAAATACATGAAATTGATCACATGTTCTGGCTTTCCTTTAAAGTTTTTTCTTAGTTCAGGATCTTGGGTTGCAATTCCAACAGGGCATGTGTTTAAATGGCAAGCTCTCATCATAATACATCCTGAAGCGACTAATGGAGCAGTCGAGAATCCAAATTCTTCAGCACCTAATAAACAGGCAATAGCAACGTCTCTACCAGTTTTTAATTGGCCATCACACTCCATAACAACTCTTCCTCTTAAATTATTCATCACTAAAGTTTGTTGAGCTTCAGCTATACCTAACTCCCAAGGAAGACCAGCATGCTTTAGTGAAGTAAGTGGGGATGCACCTGTTCCACCATCAAATCCAGAAATTAGTATTACATCAGCTTTAGCTTTTGCAACCCCAGCTGCAATTGTGCCAACACCTACTTCTGAAACTAATTTGACATTTATTCTTGCTTCTCGATTTGCATTTTTTAAATCATATATTAATTGTGATAAATCTTCGATCGAATAAATATCGTGGTGAGGCGGAGGGGATATTAATCCTACATAAGGAGTGGAATTTCTAACTTCAGCTATCATTGGATTTACTTTTGGACCAGGTAATTGTCCTCCTTCTCCAGGTTTAGCACCTTGTGCCATTTTTATTTGAATTTCTTTAGCAGTACTTAAATAGTGTGAGCTTACTCCAAATCTTCCAGATGCTACTTGTTTTATTGCACTGTTTTTCCAATCACCATTCTTTTCTTTTTTATATCTACTAGAGTCTTCACCACCTTCTCCAGAGTTACTTTTTCCTCCGATGCTGTTCATAGCTATTGCTAGATTTTCGTGTGCTTCTTTACTAATAGATCCGTAGGACATAGCACCAGTCTTAAACCTTTTGACTATTTCAGTCCATGGTTCAACTTCTTCAATTGGTATTGGATCAAAATCTACAAGTTTGAACATCCCTCTTAATGTCATTAATTGCTTACTTTGTTTATTTATTAAGTCAGAGTATACTTTGTAGGTTTCGTATTTATCTTCCTTTACAGCTTGTTGAAGTTTTGAAATTGTTGACGGATTTAGCATGTGAGCTTCCCCATTTCTTCTCCATCTATAGTTACCTCCAATTTCTAAACTAATAAACTTATTTTTATTAGTAAAAGCTTCTAAATGTCTAGAAGAAAGTTCTTTTTCAAGACTATAAAGACCGATGCCCTCAATTCTAGTTGGTGTATTAGCAAAATATTTTTCTGTAAAACTTTCTCTTAAACCTAAAGCTTCAAAAATTTGAGCTCCTCGGTATGAATGTAGAGTTGATATCCCAATTTTGTTCATTACTTTAAGAATACCCTTATCTATAGCTTTATTAAAATTCCTAATAGATTCTTTTAAGGATTGTTTGCCAAAAAAGCCATTTTCGTGATGGTGTTCTATAATTTCATTTACTAAGTATGGGTTAATTGCACTAGCACCATATCCAAATAGCATTGAAAAATGATGAGGTTCTCTAGGTTCGGAAGATTCAATTACAATTCCAAATTTTGATCTTTTTTTGGCTTTCATTAAAACATGATGAACGTTTGAACAAGCTAAAAGAATCGGGATTGCTCCTTTTTCTTTTGAAACACCACGATCACTTATTATAATAATATTGTAACCTTTATCTACAAAAGAGATTACATCCTTAACCATTATGTCTAACGCTTCTTCGATTCCGTTATGACCCTTAATAACATCATATAATGCACTGACCGATGCAGTTTTAAAATTCTTATTTTTAATGAACTTTATTTTATCTAAATCTTCGTTTGAAATTATAGGATTATTTATTTTTAATTTTTTGCAATGATCAGGAACTATATCAAAAATATTGAAATCACTACCTATACCAAGACCTGTGTCTGTAACAATTTCTTCTCTAATTCCATCAAGAGGAGGATTAGTTACTTGAGCAAATAATTGTTTGAAATAATTAAATAATAACTGTGGTTTTGTCGAAAGAACAGCAAGTGGTGTATCAGTACCCATTGAACCAATTGCTTCTTTTCCAGAAGAGCACATCGGCAATATTAAAGTTTTTAGGTCTTCTTGAGTGTAACCGAAAACTCTTAATCTTGTTTCAAAATCTAATTTTTCTTTAGCTGTTTTGTTTCCAGTATAGGGAATGTCTTTTAAGGGAAGAATATTTTCATTAATCCATTTTCTATATGGATGTTTTGAAACCACAATATTTTTTATCTCATCATCTTCAATAATTCTTCCTTCATTCATATCAACTAAAAACATTTTCCCTGGTTCTAGTCTACCATGAGATTCTACATTTTCAGGCATTATATCAACTACTCCAGTTTCAGATGACATAACAACATATCCGTCTTTTGTTACTGTATATCTAGAAGGTCTTAAACCGTTTCTGTCAAGTAAAGCTCCAATGTATTTTCCGTCAGTAAAAGGAATAGATGCTGGGCCATCCCATGGTTCCATAATACTTGAATTAAATTCATAGAACGCTTTTTTATCGTCAGACATAGACTTGTGTTTCTCCCAAGCTTCTGGAACCATCATCATCATAACTTCTGGAAGCGATCTTCCAGTTGTTAACAATAACTCAACTACCATATCCATTTGTGCTGAATCAGACTTCCCTTTTAAAATTGTTGGAAATATCTTTTCTAAGTCATTTCCAATAAAGTCATTTTTCATCAACTCTTCCCTGGCGTTCATTCTAGTGACATTTCCTTTAATTGTATTTATTTCTCCATT
>JABJFE010000167.1 GCA_018662905.1 Flavobacteriaceae bacterium | reverse complement strand
TTCAGTATTAGATTTCCTCAACTGAACCCAGCTTTCCGTAAAATCTATTCTTACTCCGTCTACTAAATCAAGATTCTCATTATTATATCTTTCAGCAATTTGACTTAAAATAGAATCTACATTTAATGATGGTGAAAGATTGATTTTTTCTTTTACCATATGGTATTCTGGATATGTACTAAGTAGCTTGCTAGCAGTTAACCCTCGTTCTACGAATAAAGATAAAAACAATCCAATTCCAACTATAGAATCTCTTCCGTAATGACTTTCAGGGTATATTACTCCTCCATTACCTTCTCCTCCAATCACGGCATTACATTCTTTCATTTTATGTACAACATTCACTTCTCCAACGGCACTGTATAAATGAACTTGATTATGTTTTAGAGTAACATCATTTAAGGCTCTAGAAGAAGATAAATTCGATACAGTTGAACCCGGTGTTTTACTTAATACATAATCAGCGCATGCTACAAGAGTATTTTCTTCACCAAATAACTCTCCGTCTTCACAAACAAAAACCAATCTGTCAACATCTGGATCTACAGCAATACCTAAATCTGCATTATATTCTAAAACTTTTTTAGATAATTCTGTAAGGTTTTTTTTCAAAGGCTCAGGATTATGTGGAAAATCTCCGTTAGGTTCACAATAAAGTTTAACTACTTCAATATTTAAAGCTTCTAAAAAATCAGGAACTATTATTCCTCCAGTTGAATTCACTGCATCAACAACAACTTTTAATTTTGTCGCTTTAATTTCTTCAACATTTACCAAATTCAAATCCAAAACAGAATTAATATGTTTTTTCATAGAATTATTTGATTTAGTTACAATTCCTAAGTCATGAACATTTGAAAAAACAAAATTCTTAGATTCAGAAAGTTCAACTATTTTTTCACCTTCAAAAGAATTCAAGAATTCTCCATTTTCATCCAATAGTTTTAATGCATTCCACTCTGTTGGATTATGACTTGCAGTTATAATAATACCTCCATGGGCATTATATTCTTTTACCATTAATTCAACTGTAGGAGTTGTGGATAAATCTAAATCTATAACATTTATACCTAGAGATATAAGTGAGTTTTGAACAAAATTCTGAATCATTTTTCCTGAAATCCTAGCATCTCTACCAATAACTACTGTTGGTTTTATATTTGGATTTCTATTTAAAATCCACTGGCCGTATGCACATCCAAAATTAACCGCGTCTATAGGGGTTAGATTGTCCCCGTATTCACCTCCAATTGTTCCTCTAATACCAGAAATTGATTTTATTAATGTCATGCTTCAAAGATACAACTAGATTAATATTTATATTAGTTTTATATAAATATTTCACACATGTTCAAAAATTACTTTATTATTTCATTACTCATCGTTTTATTTATTTCCTGTGACAACAAAATATATAAAAATGGTATGGTTGTTTCCGCAAAACATGAAGCTTCTAAAGTAGGTATTGATATACTAAAAATGGGAGGTAATGCATTTGATGCTATGATAGCTACAGATTTAGCACTTTCTGTTGTATATCCTAACGCAGGTAATCTTGGTGGTGGTGGTTTTATGGTTTACAGATTATCAGATGGCAAAAACGGAAGTCTTGATTTTCGTGAAAAAGCACCCATTAATTCTACGTCAGAAATGTATTTAGATAATAATAAAGATGTGATTAAAGAATTAAGTCAAAACGGTGCCTTAGCTATTGGTGTTCCAGGAACTATTGCAGGATTGTTTGAGATTCATAATAAATTTGGCACTCTTCCAATAAAAGAATTGTTTCAGCCAGCAATAGATTTAGCAAACAATGGTTATGAATTAACATCTAAACAAGTGAATACTATTAATAATTATAAAAATTTAATATTAGAACTAAATGATTCAATACCATTATTTAATAAGTCTTTTAAAAAAGAAGATTTATTTATAAATAAAGCTTTAGCTAGCACTCTTTCATTAATTTCAGAAAAGGGTAAAGAAGTGTTTTACAACGGGGAAATTGCAAATAAATTATCGTCATATATAATTAGTAAAGGTGGAATTATTACACCAGAAGATTTTGCTTTATATAAACCAGTTTGGAGAGAAGCATTAGAAATTAAATACAAAGATTTAAATATAATTTCAATGGGACCACCCTCAAGCGGAGGTGTTGTTTTAGGTCAAATTTTAAAAATGATTGAAAATTATAAATTAAATGAATTAGGTCACAACAGTGAATTATATATGCAATTATTAGTTGAAGCAGAAAAATTATCTTTTGCAGACAGAAGTAAATATTTAGGTGATCCTGATTTTAATTACATTCCCACAGATGAACTATTAGATTCAGAATATTTAAAATCGAGATTTAAATCATTTAGTTTTGATAGTATACAAAAATCTAATAGTATTAATCCAGGAAATATTTTAATTAATGAAAGTAACGAAACTACTCATTATTCAATAGTCGATAAGTTTGGAAATGCAGTTTCAGTAACTACCACTTTAAATGGCAACTATGGTTCAAAATTAATACCCTCTGAACTTGGTTTTTTTTTGAACAATGAAATGGATGATTTTTCTATTAAACCAGGCTCACCAAACATGTATGGGTTGATTGGTGGGAAAACTAATTCAATTGAACCACAAAAACGCATGTTAAGTTCAATGACACCTTCCATTATTGAATTAAACGGAAAATTGTCTATGGTTCTTGGAAGTCCTGGGGGTCCAACAATAATAACTTCAGTATTACAAACATTATTAAATTTTTATGAGTTTGGTTTTGATATTGAAGAGTCTGTAGATGCTTCTAGATTTCATCACACATGGCTTCCTGATAAAATATTTTATGAAAAAAATACGTTGTCAAATAAAATTAAGAATGATTTAAAGAAAAAAGGATACATCTTTAACTCTAATTATTCTGTTATAGGTCGCGTAGATGCTATTCATATTGATGAAAATCAAATATTTTATGGAGGAGCAGATAAAAGAGGTGATGATAAAAGTATTGGATATTAAATAAAACTTCTTCTTAAATTTATAATTATTATCGTAATTTGTACCCTTGATTTTTTAAATGAGTAATAATATTTTAGTTAAGGGTGCAAGAGTACATAACTTGAAGAATATTGACGTAAATATTCCAAGAAATAAATTTGTCGTTATTACTGGTATTTCGGGAAGTGGCAAATCTTCTCTTGCATTTGACACCATTTATGCAGAAGGACAAAGAAGATATATAGAAACTTTTTCTGCTTACGCACGACAGTTTATTGGTGGGTTAGAGAGACCTGATGTTGATAAAATCGATGGGCTTTCACCTGTAATTGCTATTGAACAAAAAACAACTTCAAAAAACCCTAGATCAACTGTTGGAACAATAACTGAAATTTATGATTATTTAAGATTATTTTTCTCAAGAGTTGCAGACGCATATAGTTATAATTCAAATGAAAAAATGATCAGTTATACTGACGATGAAATCATTGATCTTGTTTTTAAAAATTTTGTTAACAAAAAAATCTCTATACTATCTCCTGCTGTTCAATCAAGAAAAGGACATTATAGAGAACTTTTTTCTTCAATTTTAAAACAAGGTTTTTTAAAAGCTAGAATTGATGGTGTTATAACTGACTTGAAACCAAATTTGAAACTTGATAGATATAAAATTCATGATATAGAAATTGTAATTGATAGAATCATATTAAAGAATGATGAATCATCTAAAAAAAGATTGAAGGACAGTTTAATTACTGCAATGTATCACGGAAATAACTCTTTATTAATTGTTAATGAAGAAGATGATTCTAACACATATTACAGTCGAAGTTTAATATGTCCAACAACTGGAATATCCTATGAAAAACCTGAACCAAATTCGTTTTCATTTAATTCACCTAAAGGAATGTGTAAAAAATGTAATGGGCTAGGAAAATTAAACAGAGTAAATATTGATTTAGTTCTACCCGATAATAGTATATCAATACACAATGGTGGAATTGTTCCGTTGGGAATTTATAAAAGTAGTTGGATTTTTAAGCAAATTGAAACTATCTCTGAAAGACATAATTTCAGTTTAAAAGATCCAATAAGTAAGATTCCAAAAAAAGCAATGGACATAATATTGTTTGGTGGAAATGAATCTTTTTCAGTTGAATCTAAAACTTTAGGTTTAACAAGAAAGTACGAAATTGATTTTGAAGGAGTAATACCATTTATTGAAAATCAAGCTAATGAAATTTATAGTGCTAGAATAAAAAGATGGGCCAATGGTTTTATGGATAATGTTAAATGTGAAAGTTGTAATGGTTCAAGATTGAATAAAGAGTCAAGTTTCTTTTTAATAAACAATAAAAATATTCATGATCTAAGTAGTTTAGACATAATAGATTTAAAAAAATGGTTTAAATCTGTAGAATCAAAGCTTAGTGACAGAAATAAAATAATTGGGTCAGAAATTATTAAAGAAATTAATAAACGTTTAGATTTTTTATTAAATGTTGGTTTAGATTATCTTTCATTAAGTAGACCTACAAAATCTCTCTCTGGAGGAGAGTCTCAAAGAATAAGGTTAGCAACTCAAATAGGATCTCAATTAGTGGGTGTTTTATATATATTAGATGAGCCTAGTATTGGTCTTCACCAAAGAGATAATTCAAAGCTTATTGATTCGCTCAAAAAATTAAGAGATTTGGGTAATACTATTATAGTTGTTGAACATGATAAGGAAATAATGGAAAAAGCTGATTGTATTATTGACGTTGGTCCACTAGCTGGTAAAAATGGCGGTGAAATAATTTTTAATGGAACTTATAAAGAAATTTTAAAAACTAACACTATAACTTCTAAATTTTTAAAAAATATTAAATGTATTCCTGTTCCAGAAAAAAGAAGAAAATCTAAAAACAAATTAACTATTGAAGGTTGTTCTGGAAATAATTTAAAAAATATAACTGTTGATTTTCCACTGGGTTTAATGATTGGAGTTACTGGAGTTTCAGGAAGTGGAAAATCTACTTTAGTTAATGAAACATTATACCCGATTTTGAATAATCATTTTTTTAACGGAGTAAAAGAACCATTACCATATAAAAAAATTAATGGTTTGAAACACATTGATAAAGTCATTGAAATTAATCAGTCTCCAATAGGAAGAACTCCAAGAAGTAATCCAGCAACTTACACAGGTGTTTACAGTGATATTAGATCTTTATTTTGTATGACACAAGAATCTCTGATTAGAGGATATAAACCTGGAAGATTCAGTTTTAATGTTGTAGGTGGAAGATGTGAAACATGTCAAGGTGGAGGATTAAGAAAAATAGAAATGAATTTCCTTCCAGATGTTTATATTAACTGTGATGATTGTCAAGGTAAAAGGTTTAATAGAGAAACTTTGGAGATAAGATATAAAGGCAAATCTATTGCTGATATTTTGAGTATGACAATTAATGAAAGTTGTGATTTTTTTGAAAACTTTCCTAAAATTTTAAGAAAATTAAAAACTTTAAAAGAAGTAGGTTTAGGTTATGTTACTTTGGGACAACAATCGACTACATTATCAGGTGGAGAAGCACAAAGAATAAAGTTAGCTTCAGAACTGTCTAAAAAAGACACAGGAAATACAATATATATATTAGATGAACCTACAACTGGTCTTCATTTTCAGGATATTAAGGTTTTATTGGAAATGATTAATAAATTAGTCAATAAGGGAAATACTGTTATAATTATAGAGCATAATATGGATGTGATTAAAAGTGTTGACCATATCATTGAAATTGGTCCTAATGGTGGGAAATTAGGAGGTCAGGTTATTTTTAATGGTAGACCAGAGGAATTGATTAATATTGAGAAAAGTCCTACAGCTATGTATTTAAAAAAAGAACTAACTTAGTTTTATGCATAGTAAAAATTTGAAAGGTTGGAATGAAGTAAAGACAAACGATTCTTGGTCTGTTTTTAAAATAATGGGAGAGTTTGTAGATGGATTTGAAAAACTGAGTAAGATTGGTCCCTGTGTATCAATATTTGGATCAGCTAGAACAAAACCTGATCATCCTCATTATATATTAACAACAGACATAGCTGAGAAGATAGTAGATCTTGGATTTGGAATAATAAGCGGTGGAGGTCCCGGAATCATGGAGGCAGCTAATAAAGGAGCTAAAAAGGCTTTAGGTCCATCTGTTGGATTGAGTATTGAACTTCCATTTGAACAAACTGAAAATCCCTACATAGATGATGACAAATCTTTACATTTTGACTATTTTTTTGTAAGAAAAGTAATGTTTATGAAATATGCTCAAGCTTTTGTTGTTATGCCTGGTGGTTTTGGAACTTTAGACGAACTTTTTGAAGCATTAACATTAATTCAAACAAAGAAGGCAGAAATATTTCCTATTATTTTAGTTGGAAAATCTTTTTGGAAAGGATGTATTGATTGGGTTAAAGAACAATTATTATCTAATCATAATTATGTTTCAGATATTGATTTAAACCTTATATCAATTGTTGATTCTCCAGACGAAGTTATAGATATACTAACTAAGTTTTACGACAAGAAAGGATTCAAGCCTAACTTTTAATATTTATTAATTATTCTTATGAGAAAATGTTTATCATTACTTTTTCTTTTTTTAATAAGTAATGTACTATCTCAAGAAAACGATTATTTTATTGATGCAAATTTTGATCTTAATAATAGAATAATTGAGATTTATCAGACTATAGATTTTACTAATACTACTTCTAATAATTTAAATTATATTATTTTAAATGACTGGGCTCACTCCTATTTCAGACCTACTACTCCATTAGGAAAACGGCTTTCTGAAGACTTTACTCTTAATTTTCAAAGATCTACTAAAAACCAAAGAGGTTTTACTACTATAATTGACATTAAGTCTGACAGTACTATACTTGATCATACAAGATTGAAAGAGAATATAGACTTAGTTAAAGTAAAACTTGAAAATCTTTTAAAACCAAATGAAAAAATCACAATAACTATAGAATACAAAATAAAAATCCCTATCAGTGACTTTACTGGATATGGTATTGATAAAAATAATAATATAAATCTTTCTGAATGGTTTATAACTTTAGCTAAAGTTATTGACAATAATTGGCTAATTGAAAGTAATCTAGATTTAAATGATATTTCATTAGACCCCTCATTTTATAAGTTCAAAATTACTTATCCTTCACAATTTGAATTAATTTCTGATTTTGAAATTGATTCTATTATTAATAAGGATACTTATAATACTTTAATTTCTAAAAAAGAAAAGAGAATTTATAATCCAATTTTAATAACTAAAAACAAATCTTTTAAAAGTTTTAAAACAAGAAATAATACTGTAATTACAGATATTGATAATATCATAAATAATAAAACAGATTCTTTAATTTTCAAAGTAGTTAGTTATGTTGATAGCAAAACTGGAAATAAATTATTATCTAAATCGAATTCAAATGATTCGGTAAACTTTAATTTTCTTTTGAACAAGACTATCAATTATGTAGAAAGCAAACTTGGTGTTTACCCTATTAATAATATAGTGCTATCTAAGTTTAATCAAGATAATGACCCAGTATATGGATTAAATAAAATTCCGGAGCTATTAAATCCATTTGAAAAATCATTTCTTCAAGAATTTTCGGTTTTAAAACTTATTATATCTAGTTATTTAAACAATTTATATCCAATTCATAAACGAAAAAATAATTGGCAAATAAAAGGAATTGAAGTTTTTTTATTAATTGATTATATAGAGAAATATTATCCTGATTTAAAATTAATTGGAAAACTTTCTAAGCTATCTGTTATTAAGAATAGAGAGTATTCGAAATTTAAATTTAACGATCAGTACAGATTGTTTGACAATATTATTTCAAGTAGGAACATCTCTCAGCCAATTGATTCTCATATAGATTCATTAACTATGATAAATCATAAAGTAATTAATCCTTATAAATCTGGACTTGCTTTAAAAATGGTTGATGATTTCTTGGGAAACAAAAAGGTGTTTCAAAGTATCTATGAATTTTCCATTAACAATAAACTTATTTCTAGCAACAGAACTTTTATTGATTTACTTTACGAAAATAACGATGAAAAGATTTCTTGGTTCAAAAACTACCTTAAATATAATAACAGTATTGATTTTTCAATTAAAAAAATTGAATCTAATAAAAACAATCATAAGTTTTTGATTAAAAATAATTCGTTAATAAGTATACCATTAAAAATTTCATTTACAGATTATAATAATAAAACTCAAACTAAATGGCTTAATCAATTCAAAAATGATACTATAATAAATGTTAATTCTAAAACTAAAATAAACCTAAATCCTAATAAATATTTTTCAGAGTATAATTTTTCTAATAATTATTCTTCAACTGAAAGAATTAAGAAAAAAACAAAATTTGTATTATTTAGAGATTTTGAAAATAACTTAAGTAATCAAGTTTTTTACATTCCTATTTTTGATTATAATCTTTATGATGGTCTAATGCCTGGTGTTTCTTTTTCAAATTCAACTCCGATAAAGCGATCATTTACCTATAAAATTGAACCAAGTTTTTCAACAAAACAAAATGAATTTTTAGGAAATATTAACCTAAAATATACTGATTACAATACAAATAAAAATAGTGGTTTATATAGTGTTAACTATTTTTTAGGTGCATCAACATTTCATTATAAAGATGATCTTTCATATAATTCTTTTTTTCCATCAATTGTTTTAGCATTTAGAGATAAGAATTTAAGATCAAATTCTAGACAAATATTAAGCATGAGGTACATAAGTGTCTTTAGAGAAGAAAATTCAAATTCAATTGAATATCCTAATTATAATATTTTAAATTTTAAATACATAAAAGCTAATTCTAGTGTTGAAAAGGGATTTAATTTTCAATTAGATTTTCAAATTAACAAAGATTTTGTAAAAAGTTCTATAACATTTAATTATAGAAATTATTATAAAACAAATAGACAATATAACATTAGATTTTTTGCGGGAAAATTTATAAAGAATAATACCCTGGATGATTATTTTAGTTTTTCATCTTACAGAGCTAGAGATTATTTATTTAGTACTAATTTACTTGGGAGATC
>JABJFE010000164.1 GCA_018662905.1 Flavobacteriaceae bacterium | reverse complement strand
ATTTTGCATTAATTGATTATTCTTCTTCCTCTAAAATTGAAGCTCAAAAAATAATAAGAGAGGGATTAGATTTAATGGTTTTAGAAGTTGGATAAAAAATAGTTATAAATGAATATTAGAAAAATTTTAGATACTGTAAAAAAACCTTTTGGTAAAGGGGAAAAATTTGAAAAGTATGCACCCGCTGTAAATGCTTTTGATACTTTTTTATTTGTTCCTAATCACACTACTAAACATGGAGCACACATCAGAGATGCTGTTGATTTAAAAAGAACAATGATTACAGTTATTGTAGCTTTGTTACCTGCTTTGTTATATGGAATTTATAATACAGGATTTCAGTATTACTCTCAACTAGGTTCTGCTTTTACAACACTTGATGCAATTATACATGGATCTATTAAAATAGTTCCTATGATTGCTGTTTCTTACATTGTTGGACTTGCAATTGAATTTGCATTCGCAATATTTAGAGGACATGAGGTAAATGAGGGCTATTTGGTAACAGGTCTTTTAATACCTATGATTATGCCAGTCGATATTCCTTTGTGGATGGTTGGACTTTCTGTAGCTTTTGCAGTCTTAATAGGTAAAGAGGCATTTGGTGGTACAGGTATGAATATTTTAAATCCTGCTCTTACTGCTAGAGCTTTTGCGTTTTTTGCTTATCCAACTTATATGTCAGGAAATAAAGTATGGGTTTCTGAAGCTTCAAATGTTGATGGTGTTTCTGGTGAAACTATATTAGGTATGTTAGCATCTGGTGAAAGTACAATTCCATACGACGTTTCTCAGATGTTTTACGGTGCTATTCCTGGCTCAATTGCCGAGACTTCTACCCTTATGGTTTTAATAGGCGCATTTATTTTAATTTTTACTGGAGTTGGAAGTTGGAGGATAATGTTAGGAAGTGTTGTAGGTGCTGCTGTAACCGGACTTTTATTCAATTTGTGGGGAGCTAATGAATTAATGAATTTTAGCTGGTTCAATCATTTAATTGTTGGTGGGTTTGCTTTTGGTGTGGTATTTATGGCTACTGATCCTGTTTCAGCAGCTCAAACTACGAAAGGTAAATGGATCTATGGTGTTCTGGTCGGGTTATTCTGTATTTTAATACGAGTTTTTAATCCAGCTTATCCTGAAGGAGTTATGTTGGCGATTTTACTTATGAATGTATTCGCTCCAACAATTGATCACTATGTTATCGAATCTAACATCAAAAAAAGATTAAACAGAAAATTAAATTCTAATTTAAACGTAGCTTAATATGAACAGAGACTCAAACGTTTACACTTTTACATTTGCTACTTTAATGGTTTTTGTAGTAGCATCAGTATTAGCATACACTTCTTTTTCTTTAAAAGATTTGCAAAATGAAAATGTAAGAAAAGAAAAAATGCAAAATATTCTTTCAACTGTTGGAATTCAGACAGATAGGGAAGGAGCTGAAAAACTATTTAATCAATATGTCAAAGAGCAGTTAGCTATTCAAAGCGACGGTTCAATAGATAATTCAGTCAATGTTTTTAAAGATGTTAAACTTGCTCTAGAATTAAAAAAATCACCTGAAACACAAGATTTTCCTTTGTATGTTGCTGAAATTGATTCTGAGAAATTTTATATAATTCCAATAAGAGGAAATGGTCTTTGGAATGCGATTTTTGGATATATTTCTTTAAAAGAAGATTTAAATACAATCAAAGGGGTAGTCTTTGACCATGTTGGTGAAACTGCAGGACTTGGGGCTGAAATTACTCAAGATTGGTTTATTGAAAGATTTACGGATGAAAAACTTTTTGATTCTAACAGTAACCTTATGGGCATAACTGTGTCAAAAACTAATAATGATCCTTCAAACCTTGACAAAACGGATCATGAAGTTGATGCTATTTCTGGAGCTACAATTACAGGAGATGGAGTTACTGATATGATTAAAGAAAGAATTACACATTATGTGCCTTATTTTGAGTTTATAAAGTCAACTAATAGTATTGCTGTAGTGTCAAATAATAAATTAAATCTTAACTAATATGTCTAAAAATAAAGTTTTACTGACTGATCCTTTAGATGATAATAATCCAATTACTGTTCAAGTTCTTGGAATATGTTCCGCTCTTGCAATTACAGTTCAACTTAAAGCAGCTATTGTAATGAGTTTGTCAGTGATTGCAGTAATGGCAGCTAGTAACGTCACTATTTCAATTTTAAGAGATTTAATTCCAAATAGAATAAGAATAATAGTTCAACTCGTAGTAGTAGCTTCTATGGTTGTATTGGTTGATCAAGTTTTAAGGGCCTATGCATATGATGTTAGTAAAGAATTATCAATTTTTATTGGACTTATTATTACTAATTGTATTGTAATGGGAAGACTAGAAGCTTTTGCTCTTGGAAATGGAGTTTGGAGATCGTTTTTGGATGGAGTAGGAAATGCATTTGGATATGCATGGATTTTGATATTGGTCGCCTTTTTTAGAGAACTTTTAGGGTCTGGCAAACTATTAGGCATACAAGCTATTCCTGATTTCATTTATGAAATGGGTTATGTAGATAATGGTCTAATGCTATTATCTCCAATGGCATTGATTACTGTTGGTCTAATTATTTGGGTACAAAGATCAAGAAACAGAAAACTTATTGAACAAGGATAAAAACAATATAATGGATTACGCAAATTTATTTATTAAAAGTATTTTCATAGAAAACATGGTTTTTGCATATTTCTTAGGAATGTGTTCTTATTTAGCTGTTTCTAAAACTGTAAAAACATCAATTGGAATGGGTTTTGCAGTAATTTTTGTATTAACTATTACTGTTCCATTAAACTTTTTAATTGATCAATATCTTTTACAAGCAGGGGCACTAAAATGGATAGGTCCAGAATATGCAGAACTTGATTTGAGTTTTTTAAGTTTTATTATGTTCATAGCAGTTATAGCTTCTATGGTTCAATTAGTTGAAATGATTGTTGAAAAATTCTCTCCAGCTTTATATGGAGCTCTTGGAATATTTTTACCATTAATTGCTGTGAATTGTGCTATTCTTGGAGGATCACTTTTTATGCAGATTAAAGATTTTTCAGGAATTACAGAATCAGCTATTTACGGATTTGGATCTGGAATAGGTTGGCTTTTAGCTATTGTTGCTATTGCTGCTATACGTGAAAAAATAGCATACTCTAACGTTCCAGCCCCTCTAAAGGGATTAGGAATAACATTTATTATAACTGGACTAATGGCAATTGGTTTTATGAGCTTTATGGGAATTAAACTTTAATTATTTTTATGACAATTTCAACTTATATTTTATTTAGTATTATAATTTTTTTAGGAATTATTTTTCTTTTAGTAGGGATGTTACTTGGGGTTAAGGCTAAATTAGTCCCTTCAGGCCCTGTTAGGTTATTAGTTAATGGCGAAAATGAAGTTGAGGTGAACTCAGGAGACACTCTTCTTTCAACTTTAAGTAATAATAAAATATTCTTACCATCAGCTTGTGGAGGAGGTGGTACTTGTGTGCAATGTAAGTGTGTTATTAGTGAGGGCGGTGGTGAAATATTACCAACTGAAACACCTCATTTTTCTAGAAAAGAAATTGCAGAAGGATGGAGATTAGGATGTCAAGTTAAGGTTAAACAAGACATGATTATTCAAGTTCCTGAGGAAGTTTTTGGAATAAAAAAGTGGGAGGGAACAGTTGTTAGAAATTGGAATGTAGCATCATTCATTAAAGAATTTGTTGTTAAAATTCCCGAAGACATGGGTTATAAAGCAGGTGGTTATATTCAAATCGAAATTCCTGAGTGTGATATAGATTTTAAAGATATGAATATTGAGTCTCACCCCGAAGAACACCCTGGTGAGCCAAATAAATTTCAATTAGAATGGGACAAGTTTAAGCTTTGGGATTTAAAAATGAAAAATAGTGAATCAGTTGAACGAGCTTATTCAATGGCTTCTTACCCAGCTGAAGGTAAAGAAATTATGTTAAACGTTAGAATTGCCACTCCGCCTTGGGATAGAGCTACTAACAATTGGATGGATGTAAATCCTGGTGTTGCTTCATCTTATATTTTTTCAAAAAAGCCTGGAGATAAAGTAACAATTTCAGGTCCTTTCGGAGAGTTTTTTATAAATGAATCTGAAGCAGAAATGTTATATGTCGGTGGTGGTGCAGGCATGGCTCCTATGAGATCTCATTTATATCATCTTTTTAGAACACTTAAGACTGGAAGAAAGGTTAGTTTTTGGTATGGAGGGAGATCTAAAAGAGAACTATTTTACGTAGACCACTTTAAGGCACTCGAAAAGGATTTTCCAAATTTTAAATTTTACATAGCTCTTTCAGAACCATCTGAAGAAGATGGTTGGAAAGTTAAGGACGGTTTAGAAGGAGAAGGTGATGGATTCACTGGATTTGTTCATCAAACTGTTATAGACAACTATTTAAATTATCACGAAAATCCTGAAGATATAGAAGTATACTTTTGTGGTCCACCTCTTATGAATCAAGCAATAGAAAAAATGGCTGATGATTTTGGAGTTCCACCAGAAAATGTCAGATTTGACGACTTTGGAGGATAATTTATTACCAGTTCCATTAGGCAAAGAAGAGCTTCATAGATTAGCAATGAATATCATTGGCAAAGATCTTGAAAAAGATAATTATGAATTTTTATCAATTAATAGTTCTTTAGAAAAAAACCCTCAGTTTGTATGTACAAAAAATAAACAATTGTACTTTATAATAGTAAAAGCTATTCTTTATCCTGAAAATCCCAAAACATTTGAGATTAAAAATCTTAATAAAATTTTAGATCACTGTACAAAATTTGATGCCAAATTATTGTGCGCAAAAGTCGGATTAGCCAATTCTGATGATTATGAATTACCTTTGTTTAAGAATTCAAGTTATATTATAAATTATGAGGGTATCGAGAAGATTAATTAGTTTTTTATTCTTTGTAAGTTTTTTATTTAGTTGTACCAATACTTATAATTCTTATTCTTACTCTGGATATGCATTAGGAACAAAGTTTACTATTATATATAATTCAGTAAAGCCTTTAAAAAATTTAGAATCTATAACCGACTCTATTTTTTTCGACTTAAATAAATCTCTTTCAACTTATATTCCTAGTTCTGATATATCTAAAATTAATAAAGGAAATAATTTAATTGAAGTTGATGATAATTTTATTAATGTATTTAATAAGTCAAAACTAATTTGGAATAACACTCAAGGTTATTTTGATCCAACAGCTGGCATTCTTACTAATGCTTATGGACTAGGTCCTAATACAATCCCCAAATATTCTGTAAATGTAGACAGTATTATGAGCTTTATTGGTTTCGAAAAAGTGTCACTAAACAATAGATCAGTTGAACTAAATAAAGGAATGTATCTTGATTTTAATGCAATAGCCAAAGGATATTGTGTTGATTTATTGTCTAAGTCTTTAAAAGCAAATAATATTTCCAATCATTTAATTGAAATTGGAGGCGAAATGTATGCTAGTGGAATCAATATTATAACCAATTCTAGATGGAAAGTTGGAATTTCGGATCCGTTAATACCTGAAAACACAAAGCAAAAGATTTTTTTAAAAAACAAAGCACTTGCTAGCTCTGGTAATTATAGAAAATTTTTGATTGATCCACAAACTGGTGTTAGAATAGTGCATACTATTAATCCTAATAATGGTAGTGCAAATCAAACAAATGTTTTCGCAACTTCTGTAATAGCTAATAATTGTATGACTGCAGATGCTTATGCAACAGCATTTATGGCTATGCCTCTTGACAAATCTATCAGTTTAATTAATGAAAATAAATCTTTAGATGGAATGATTATTTATTCTGATTCAAATAATAAAATTCAAACTTATTACAGTTCTGGTTTTAAAAAATTAATTTTTGATTAATTTTTTACACAAAGGAATAATCTCATTTTCAATTATTCCAAATTTTTTTATATCCTTTTTATTGTAATTTGATGCATATTTAATCTGCTCTAACTCAAACCCAACTTTTTTGAGTCTTTCAAAATAGTCCATGCCATATAATCTTACGTGGTCATATTGTCCAAACTTTTCAATTCTTTCTTTTTTGTCTGTGATTGAATTAT
>JABJFE010000162.1 GCA_018662905.1 Flavobacteriaceae bacterium | reverse complement strand
GTTATTTCAGCAATATTAATTCCTTTAATTTCTAGCTTTTTTAACAAGTGTTTTGAAAAATGCATTCCTGCTGTAGGTGCAGCTACCGCCCCTTCATGTTTTGCATATATTGTTTGATATCTTTCCTTGTCAAAACTCTCTTCCTCTCTTTTTATAAACTTCGGCAAAGGAGTTTGACCTAATTCAAAAAGAGCTTTTCTAAACTCATCATACGAACCGTCATATAAAAACCTTAGTGTTCTTCCTCTTGATGTCGTATTGTCAATTACTTCTGCAACTAAATTATCATCATCTCCGAAATATAATTTATTACCAATTCTTATTTTTCTAGCAGGATCAACTAAAACATCCCATAATCTTTGGTCGTCACTTAGTTCTCTTAATAAAAAAACTTCAATTCTTGCCCCAGTTTTCTCTTTGTTTCCAATCAGTCTAGCAGGAAAAACTTTAGTATTATTAAAAACAAAAGCATCTCCTTCATCAAAATAACTTACCACATCCTTGAAGGATTTATGCTCAATGGTTTCGTTTTTTCTGTCTAAGACCATTAGTCTAGATTCATCTCTGTGATCTGCTGGATATTCAGCTAAGCGCTCTTCGGGAAGCTCAAAATTAAATTGTGATAGTTTCATAATATTATTTAAAGTTCGCAAATATACATTTCTGCATACCCCTATGTCAAGTATATTGGCAATTAATTAAATTAAAGTTTAGTTAAGTTAAAATCTAAACTCCGCAAATCCTTCCAAAAGTCTTTATAAGACTTTGAAACTACCTCAGGATTATTGATTTTTATTGAAGTTAACAAAGCTAGAGGAGCAAATGCCATTGCCATTCGGTGATCATTATAAGTTTCAATGGAAATATCAGCATTTATTGAAGATGAACTTGATAAATGAAAACTATTTTCAGTAATCTTGACATCAGCACCTAGTTTTGACAATTCAATTTTCAATGCTTCTAATCTATCTGTTTCTTTAATTTTTAAAGTGTGTAATCCAAAAAGATCACATTTTACACCAAGCCCAAAACATGTTACAGCAATTGTTTGAGCAATATCTGGGTTTTCTGTTAAATCAAGATGAATATTTTCAGGCACAACAAAGTTCTTTGTTTTTTTTAATAAAATTTTTGATGATGATTTCAAAAATTCTGTTGTTACTCCAAGCTTAGTATAAATTTCACTTAATTTAATATCTCCTTGAATTGAAAATTCATGAAAAGAACCAATTTCTAATTCAGAATCCTTTGACATGGCTACAATACTATAAAAGTATGAGACTGAACTCCAGTCAGATTCAACAGAAATTAAAGAATCATTAACTTTTGAATTGGGTTCAATTGAAATAATATTTTTTTCAAAATAACATTTTACACCAATTTTTTTAAGAATCGATAGCGTCATGTCTAAATAAGGTTTTGAAGTAATTTTACCCTCAAGATTAACTAACAAACCTTTTTTTAAAATTGGGGCAATTAACATTAAAGCAGAGATATATTGACTGCTAATTTGTGAACTTAAACTTATTTCTCCACCAAGTATCTCTTTTCCTTTAATCAACAACGGAGGGAATCCTTCTTTATCTTTATATGAAATATTAGCCCCTAAATCATTCAGAGCTTCAACTAATATTTTAATTGGTCTATTTTTCATTCTTTCTGAACCTGTGATAATAAACTCATTATTTTTTTTAATTGACAATAAAGCTGTTAAAAACCGCATAGCTGTTCCAGCATGATGAATGTCGATATATTCTTCTAAATTGTTTACATATTTATTTAGTACCACTGTATCATCAGAATTAGATAAGTTATCGATTTTTAAATTTTTATAAATTGATTGTAAAATCAACAACCTGTTAGATTCACTTTTGGATCCCGAAATTTCAAATGAATTTGAAAACCTACTATTATTATGATTAATTAGGTAACTCATCAATTATTTGAGCTTTGGATTATTTTTATGTCTCAAATGATCTCTTTTAGATTTTAATTCTATTTTTTTGTTAAACGAACGGTCCAAATCAATTCCGGTTTGATTAGCTAAACAAAAAACAACAAAAAGAACATCTGAAAGCTCCTCTCCTAAATCAATTTTTTTATCAGAATCTTTTTCAGATTGCTCACCAAATCTTCTTGATATAACTCTAGCAACTTCACCAACCTCTTCTGTCAATTGAGCCATGTTTGTTAAAGGGTCAAAATATCGAACCCCATGTTTATTTATCCAATTATCTACTTTTTTTTGTAATATTTTAAGTTCCATAGTTTACTCTTTATTTTTAGAATCTATAAATATAGTAACAGGACCATCATTTTCAATTTTAACAAGCATATCTGCTCCAAAAATACCAGAAAAAGGATCCTTATTAATTTTATATTTCATTATCTCTAAAAATTCTTGATATATTCTTAAGGCATATTCACTATTTGCAGCTTTTATGTAAGATGGTCTATTTCCTTTTTTTGTAGATGCGTGTAGAGTGAATTGACTAATTATAAGTATATCACCACCTACATCAATTAAAGATTTATTCATAGTCTTATTTTCATCATCAAAAATTCTTAACTGAGAAACTTTATTACATATCCAATCAACATCAATACTAGTGTCAGAGTTTTCAATACCTAAAAACAATACTAAACCCTTTTCAATTACTGAAATTGTTGCACCATTAACGTCAACACTTCCTTTTTTAACTCGTTGAATTATGACTCTCATTATTGGTAATTATCTATTCTAAAGTTACTGTCATCACTATTTAACAAACTCAAATAGTTATTATATCTAGACTTAGAAATTTCATTTTTATCAACTGCTTTTTTAACAGCACAACTTGGCTCATTATTATGAAGGCAATTATTAAATTTACAATTTTGACTTAGTTTTGCTATTTCATTAAAGTACCCTCCAATTTCGTTTTTATCTATATCAATTAATCCAAATCCTTTGATACCTGGACTATCAATAATTTTTGCTCCATCAGCTAAATCAAACATTTCAGCAAATGTTGTTGTATGCTGTCCCTGTTCATTTTGTTCAGATATAATAGATGTTCTTAAATTCAAACTAGGGTCTAAATTGTTTATAAGGCTAGACTTACCTACACCACTGTGCCCGGTAAAAACAGAAACTTTATTTTTCATCAAACTCTTAACCAAATCAATGTTAGTTCCTTTTTTTACAGATATTCTTAGAGTTTTATAACCTGCAGTTTTGTAAATATTATTTAAATTATTTATTAATTCATCATCCTTCTCACTATAAATATCTGTTTTATTAAATAAAATTACAGTTTCAATTCCATATGATTTAGTTGATACTAAAATTCTATCTATAAATAGACTTGAAGTCTGCGGATTAGAAGGGGTTACAAATAAAAAACAACAATCTATATTTGATGCTATGATGTGTGTTTGCTTAGAAAGGTTTACTGATTTTCTAATTATATAATTGTCTCTATTCTCAATTTTAACGATTAGACCTTTTAAATCAAGTTCATCTGTAACTTCAAACACAACTCTATCTCCAACTGCTACTGGGTTAGTACTTTTTATTCCAAGTGATCTAAATTTTCCTTTAATATTACATTTATAAACTACTTTTGAATCAGTATGTACATCGTACCAATTTCCAGTAGATTTATAAACTAACCCTTTCATTATTTAACTATTTATAACTTTTTCTTGATTATTAATTGATTCTTGGTGAATTGCCTTAAACATTTTTAAGACAAACTCTTCACTTAATCCCTTTTTCTCACCTTCCAAAATCATATTTCCAAGAATTTCATTCCATCGCTTAGTTTGAAGAACTGCAACATTTTTTTGTTTTTTTAATTCACCAATTGAAACAGCAACTTTCATTCTTTTGCCCAACGTCTCTAAAATACCATGATCAATTACATCTATTTGTGTTCTTAGTGTATTTAATTGATTTTGATAATCAGCCTCGTCACTAGTGAGAGTTCTGATTTTTAGATCTTCCATCATTTTAACTAAAACTTTAGGAGTAATTTGTTGAGCTGCATCACTCCATGCATTATCTGGATCGATATGTGTTTCAATCATTAAACCATCAAAATTTAAATCTAAGGCTGTTTGAGAAATATCTTGAAGAATATCTCTTCTACCGGCTATGTGTGAAGGATCACAAATTAATGGTATATCAGGAAATCTGTTTTGAAGTTCTATAGGTAATTGCCATTCTGGATTATTACGATACTTTGTCTTTTCATAAGTAGAAAATCCTCTATGTATAACTCCAAGTTTTTTAATATTTGCTGTATAAAGCCTTTCAAGACCTCCAAGCCATAAAGACAAATCAGGATTTACTGGATTTTTAACTAATACTATTTTGTCTGTATCCTTAAGAGCATCTGCAATTTCTTGAACAATAAATGGACTAACGGTAGATCTAGCTCCAATCCATAAAACATCAATATCATATTCTAAAGCCAATTTAACATGACTAGCATTTGCAACTTCTGTAGCTGTCAATAATCCTGTTTCTTTTTTAACTTTATCAAGCCATTTCAGTCCAATTGCACCAACACCCTCAAACATTCCTGGTCTAGTCCTAGGTTTCCATATTCCTGCTCTATAAATTGACACATCTGTGTTTTTTAAATCATGAGCTATTTTCAAAACTTGGTCTTCAGTTTCAGCACTACATGGACCAGCAATAACTAATGGATGATCTAATTTAAAATCATCGAGCCAGCTTCTCATTTCTTTTTTATTTTTCATTGTCTAATTTGTTATTTAAAATTTCTTTTATTCTATTAGTATTATTTAAAATTTCTGACAAGTCAGATTCATTTTCATTCAATATCAGTTCTTTAATTAAGTTTAAATTTGAAACATATTCTTCAATTGCTAAAACTAAATTACCCTTATTTTGTAAAAAAATTGGAGTCCATGTTTCAGGAAGACTTTTTGCTAGTCTT
>JABJFE010000071.1 GCA_018662905.1 Flavobacteriaceae bacterium | reverse complement strand
CAAAACATGTTAATTGATAAAATAGACCAATTACCTTCAAATCAATTATCAGATTTTATTAATTACATATCAATGTTTTTTTCTATAAAGCAGTGGCTTATTTTAGGGATTATATTTTTATATTTTTTCTTAATTCTATTTGTGATTTATTTTTTTAAAAAAGATAGTAATGATAAAAAAAATTATTTCACATTGTCATCAGCTTTTTTTTGTCTCACCATTATTTTTATATTAATAGGAGTTACAAAATTTGAAAATCAAAAATCTAATATTCAAGCTATAATCTTTGAGAAAAAAATTGATTTTAGAACAGAACCTAATTACAGAAGCGAAATCCAGTTTAATTTGCACGAGGGCACCAAAGTCAATATCATAGATGAACTTGACGATTGGGTTTTAGTAGAATTAAGTAATGGCGCTAGCGGATGGATAGAGTTAAAATCAATTAAAAAAATTAATTGAATTAGTACTTAAATTTAAAAAACTCAAAAGTTGATTTCCAAAATTTAAAATAGGATTGTATAAAAAAGTTGATTCAATAATTTTATTGTCAACAAAAGAAAACTCTGAATTTATATTTTCAAAAAAAACAATACAAAAAGAAACTATCAAAATGTATTTGACAGCTCCAAATAGTCCTCCAAATAGTTTGTTTAAAAATCCTAAAAAAAGAATTTTAGCAATTTTTGTAAGAATTTTTCCAGTGATAGATACACTAATAAGAATAACGATAAAGGTAAATGCAAAGGAAAAGATTTTTATATAAGAACCCTCTACCGATTCTAATTGTTCGGGAAAAGTATTATTTATAAAGTCAAAGGTTAAACCAGAAAATTTTAAAGAACCATAAGCCCCAAGTATTAAAGCTAGTAAAGAAGTTAACTCAATTATTAAGCCTTTTGAAAAGCCTCTGTAAAAGCCAAGGGCCATAAGGCATACTATAAAAATATCTAAGTAATTCAAGATTTTATTTACAAATATAAGTATATTGTTTTCATACAATTGAAATTATATTTTAAATGGAATCAAAAAAAGATTTAAGTAAGAAATGGAAAAATATTTTAAATCTTTTAAGTAATGAATTTAACAAAGGAGATGATTTAGATATTGAAAGTGTTATTTATTTAATTGGAGTTCAAGAGTTTGGCAATCCAAATATAAAATTTAATAAAGATCAAAAAATTGATCTTATGCATATCGCCATATGCCGTTTGTTAGAACCTTACGGATTTTATGAATTCGACTATGTAGATAGTGATGGGTGGCCACACTATAAAACCATTAATAAATTACCTAATTTGAAGTCCGGTGAACAAAGTATTTTGATGAAAGAATCTATTATAAATTATTTTATTGAAAAACAACTTATTGAATAAACGAAAATGAGTATTTTTGAATCAATAATTATTCCAATTTATGATTGAGGAAATCCAAAAAAAAATCCAACAAGCATTAAGTTTTTCTACAAAGAATAACGATGAGCTTGAAAAATTTCGAATAGATTTTATAGGAAAAAAAGGATTTGTTAGTCATTATTTTTCAGAGTTTAAGAAGGTTGAACCCTCCGAAAAGAAAGAATATGGCTTAGCAATAAATGAGTTAAAAAATGTCACACTCAAAAAAATAGAAGATCTTAAACAAGCCCTTAATAGTAATACTGGTAATAATATTAAAGATTTAGATTTAACTAAGCCAGCATCAATGATTGAGCTTGGATCAAGACACCCTATTTCAATTATTAGAGACAAAATAATTGATATTTTTTATAAAATTGGGTTTAATGTTTCAGAAGGCCCAGAAATTGAAGATGATTGGCATAATTTTACTGCCTTAAATCTTCCGATGCACCATCCAGCAAGAGACATGCAAGACACGTTTTTTATAAAAAAAGATCCAGATCTCCTTTTAAGAACACACACATCTTCAGTTCAGATTAGGCATATGGAAGAAAATAATCCTCCTATTAGAACAATTTCGCCTGGTAGAGTTTATAGAAACGAAGATATATCAGCGAGATCACATTGTTTTTTTCATCAAATAGAAGGTCTCTATATTGATGAAAACGTTTCTTTTGCTGATTTAAAACAAACTTTGCTCTATTTTACAAATGAATTATTTGGCAAATCTAAAATAAGATTAAGACCTTCGTATTTTCCATTTACTGAGCCAAGCGCTGAAGTTGATATATATTGGGGTTTAAATTCTGAAACTGACTATAGAATTACAAAAGGAACCGGCTGGTTGGAAATAATGGGCTGTGGAATGATTGATCCAAATGTTTTAGATAATTGTAAAATAGATTCTAGTAAATATTCAGGTTTTGCTTTTGGTATGGGAATTGAAAGAATAGCGATGCTTCTTTATCAAATAGAAGACATTAGAATATTATATGATAATGATGTCAGATTTACCAATCAATTCAAAGACTCAATCTAATTGTTTAGTTAATTTTTTTATTATTGTTTTAGGATTGGAATTTTTATAAAGAATTTGATAGGCACTTGAAATTATATTAAAATCATTAAAATTATCTTCAATTAGTTCAAATGCATTTTTGGTAGCATAATATCCCTCTGAAATCATAGACATTTCTGATATAGCAGCTTTCAAAGTATATCCTTTTCCTATCATGTTCCCAAGAGTTCTATTTCTACTAAAAGAAGAATAACATGTAACTAGCAGATCACCTAAGTACTCGGAATCATTAATATCTCTATTGGTTTTATATATTTTATAAACAAATTTTTTCATTTCTCGAACACAACTACTAATTAAAACGCTTTGAAAATTATCTCCGTATCCAAGGCCATGACATATTCCAGCAACTATAGCGTAAACATTTTTTAACATTGCAGCATACTCAACGCCCATAGTATCCTTAGATACTTTAACATTAATATAACTTGATATTAGAGAATTAGCCATTTCTTGTCCGTTTGACCCATTTTTACACGCGACAGTTAAGTAAGATAATTTTTCAAGTGCAACCTCTTCGGCGTGACAAGGGCCAGTAATAATTCCAATCTTTGAAAAAGAAATTTCGTAAAATTTATTTAAATGCTCACTAACGATTAAGTGGGATTCTGGGATAACACCTTTGAGTGCTGAATAAAGTATTTTTCCTTTAATAAGATCACTTATTTTCTTTAATTCTGTATCTAAAAAAGGAGATGGTATCGCTAAAATGATAATATCAGATTTAGAAGCTGTTTCTCTTATTGAAGAACTTGGATTTATTTTTGATTTATCAAAAACTACAGATCTTAAATATTTGGAATTTCTACCTTTTTTTTTTAGATAAAGGACATCCTCTTCATTTCTTATATACCAGTTAACTATATTATTATTTTCACAGAGCATCTTAACTATTGCGGTTCCCCAACTACCCCCACCAAGTACAGCATATTTATTATTCATATTATAAAGATTAACAAAATTTTGTGAACTCACTACTTAATTTAAAATTAAATTTATTAAATAATAAGGTTAAATTTTTAATAATTTGGTTTACGCTCTCTTGGTTTTAAGGGAGCGTTTTTTATAACCAAATTTCAAAAGGGATTGAAAACAATATTAATAATAATCCAATTGAGTAAAATACTCCTATTCTAATAAATCTTTTATGATTAGTTTTTGCTTTTTTGAATAGAGACCATCCAATTGTAATAGAAAGTACTCCCAAAATATTTAACAAAGGATGCTGAAGTAAATAAAAAAAATATTGATCATTTTGAATTATTTCCTCAAATCCGTTGTTCCACCATTTAAATTTAGGAGATACAAAATACAATATAATCCCAATTGCAAATTGTATGTGTGAAAATATTAGTGCAAATAATGTTATCCTTAAGTCTAAAGGTTTAAAGATCTTGTTTAAGTAAGCGCTAAAGAAAGATCTTAGAATAGTATAAAATATAATTGTAATTGTTAAAATAGCCCATAATGAATGTAATTGTAAAACCCATTCAAAAATTAAATCAAGACTCATAGTATTTTATTTATTCTTTTAAATATGTATTTAAAAATCACTCGCTTTCAATAAAGATTTTGTATAATCATTTTCAGGATGTTGAAATAAAAAATCAGTTTCATTAAGCTCTATAATTTCTCCCTTTTTTAATATAATTAATCTATCTGTAAAATATTTTATTACCGATATGTCGTGTGATATAAATATAAACGTAAAGTGGTATTTCTCTTTCAAGTCACTGAGCAAATTTAAAATTTGAGCTTGAATTGAAACGTCCAATGCAGAAACAGATTCATCACATATTATAATTTCGGGATTTAAGGCTAAAGCCCTTGCAATAACAATTCTTTGTCTTTGGCCACCAGAAAACTGATTAGGAAATTTATTGTAATCACTTTCGGATAAACCTACCTGATTTAAAAGTTCTAGCGCTCTAAATTTCATTTCGTTTTTAGAATTAAAAACTTGGTGTGAAATCATAGGTTCTATTATTGAATTTCCTATTGACATTTCCGAATTTAATGATGAGTAGGGGTCTTGAAATATTAATTGAATTTTTTTTCTAAATACAGAATTAGGAATTTGCTTTATATTTTTATTTTTAAAAAAAACCTCTCCATCGTCAATTTTAATAAGCCCTAAAATAGATTTAGCTATTGTAGATTTTCCAGATCCAGATTCTCCTACAATTCCCAGCGTTTCACCTTTGTAAAGATCAAATGAAATATCATTTAGAATCTTCTGATTTTCATATGAGACCGCTAGTCTATTAATCTTTAAAACAGGTTTTTTACTGTAAATTTTTAAATGAGCGCTCTCTCTTTCGACTTTTGATATTATCTTGTTTTTACTTGTTTTATAAGTGATTAGTCTATTTGGTCTATTGTTTTTAGGCGGAGATGAGTTTATTAAATGCTGAGTGTACCTTTCTTTAGGTGAATTAAAAATTTCATAAGAATTTCCGTATTCAACTACTAAACCTTTTTTCAAAATAATCAAATTATCAACAAATTTTGAAACTAATTTTAAATCGTGAGATATAAATAGAACACTCATTTCATACTCATTTTGTAAAGATTTAATTAATGCGATAATATCATTTTTTACAAGACTATCTAGTGAGGTAGTAGGTTCGTCAGCAATTAATAGTTTGGGTTTGCAGGCGATTGCTATTGCAATCATAATCCTTTGCTGTTGCCCGCCACTTAGCTGATGAGGATACTTTTCGAAAACTAACTCAGGGTTTTTTAATTGAACCTTTTTGATAAGCTCTAGAGATTTTTTTTTAGCGATTTTAGTATTAATTTTTTCATGAGTAGTAAGTATCTCAGAAATTTGATCACCACATTTCATGCTTGGATTTAAAGAACTCATTGGTTCTTGAAAAATTATTGAAATTTCTTTTCCTCTAATTTTTTGATAGTCTTTATTGGATAAAGTATTTAAGTTATTTCCGTTAAAAATTATTTCTCCTTCAGATTTCAGGTTTTTGATGTTTATCAGATTCAAAACAGATAACGCTGTAAACGACTTTCCGCTTCCAGATTCTCCAACTAATCCTAAAACTTCATTTTTTTTTATTTCAAAAGATACATTAGATAAAATAATTTGATCACCTATTTTGACAGTTAGGTCTTTGATAGAAAGAAGAATTTGGTCATTCATAATCAAATTTTTCACTTTCGAGCATGACTAAAGCTTCTTTCAAATAAATATCAAAATCTTTTGGTCTATCATTGTTTTTTTCAAGATTTTTCTCACCAAGTCTTACAACTATAATATTCTTATTTGGAACAACAATTACGTATTGACCCAATATTCCTCTCATAGCAAAAAAATTATTTTCATTAATTTTCCCTAGCCAAAATCCATAACCATATTCAGGACTTTTTTCAAACCTGGGATTAATAGATTTAGCTACAAAAGAAGAGTCTAGAATTTGAATCCCATTCCATTTTCCAAAATCTTTATAAAGTTTTCCAAATCTTGCAAAATCTCTAGCATTGGAATTAAAACAACAATATGCTTTTATGCTTTTATTTGTATTACCGTCAATTTGCCAAAGCGCATTGTTTTCAAACCCCAAAGGCTCTACAAACCATTCTTGTACTAAAGTAGATATTTTTTTTTGAGTAGCCTTTTCAATAGTCATCGCTAAAAGTTGTGTACTTGCACTATAATATTTAAAGCTTTTCCCAGGCTCTTCAATAATAGACCTAGATTTTATAAAATCGTTAAGTTGACTGGTGATGTAAGACTTTGCTGTAACTCCGAAAATATCTGAATAGCTCTCGTCCCAATCTAATCCTGAAGACATACTAGATAAATCTCCTATTGTTAAATCTGCAGCATAACCCTCTGAATAACCCTCAACGTAAACCCCGACCTTATCATCTAAACTTTCAAAATAGCCATCTCCTATAGCTTTCCCCATTATAGCGGATACTATACTTTTTGCCATTGAGAAAGAGTTGCTGTAAGAATTCTGATTATAGCCTTTATAATATTTTTCGTGCCAAATGGAATCGTTTTTTATTATTAAATAGGCTACTGTTCCAAGTTCAGTATGAATTTTTTTTAAATTTTGAGTTTCGGGTTTAATGTTATAATTTTTGTGAATTGGCCAAGGCTTGGGATTATTACTTTTAGATATTTCAATATTTTCAAAATATTTATAGTCTGTAATATCAGCTTTAGTTCTTTGGATTTTGTAGACCGTACTAGCCAACTCCGACAAATAAATAATTTCAGAACTAAAGTTGAGTCCGACAAGAGTTATGACTATAGCGATTATTAAGCCAGCTTTATTTTTAAAGTTTTTCATACACTACTAATGTATGAAAATTAAGAAATTAATTTTATTGCATCTTTTGCAAAGTATGACGCTATCATATTTGCACCAGCTCTTTTCATTGAGATAAGTTGTTCCATCATAACTTTATCATGATCTAGCCAACCTTGTTTAGCAGCAGCCTTAAGCATGGAGTATTCTCCACTAACTTGATAAATTGCTATAGGAGAATTTATCTCGTTTTTTAAATCTCTTAAAATATCTAAATAACTTATTCCAGGCTTAACCATTATAATATCAGCACCTTCTTTAATATCTGTTTTTGCTTCGATTATTGCTTCTGATCTATTATGGAAATCCATTTGATAAGTTTGTTTGTCTCCAAAGCCAGGTTTTGAATCCAAAGCATCTCTAAATGGACCATAAAAACCGGATGCATATTTAACTGCATAACTCATTATTCCAGTATCATGTAAGCTGTTATCTTCAAGTATTTTCCTAATAGACAAAACTCTTCCGTCCATCATATCACTTGGAGCAACAATATCTGCTCCAGCTTTAGCATGACTTAAAGCCATTTTAGACAATACATTATTGGTTTGATCGTTAAGAATTTTATTGTTTTTTACAATTCCATCGTGACCATAATTAGAATAAGGGTCTAAAGCGACATCAGTCATAATTGTCATTCCAGGAACACTATTTTTGACCTCTTTTATGGCTCTTTGCATAAGGCCATTATCATTGATAGCTTCGGTTCCAAAATTATCTTTTAAAGAATCTTCTACTTTGACAAACAATAAAACAGCTTGAACTCCTATAGACCATAATTGTTTAACTTCTTTTTTTACAATATCTAAACTAAATCTAAAATAATTAGGCATTGAAGGTATCTCTTCTTTTAAATTATTTCCTTCAATTATAAAAAGCGGAACAATAAAGTCATGAGGATGTATTGATGACTCTTTAATTAAATTTCTTAGAGATTGTTTTGAACGAAGTCTTCTATTTCTATTTAGTGGATACATATTTTTAATTTAAACCCAATTTTTTGGAGATTCTAATATTTTGACAAGCTTTTCTTCATTACTATCTTTGGCTGGATTAAAATCATAAGCCCATTTAACTTTTGGAGGCATACTTATTAAAATACTTTCAATTCTACCTTTAGTTTTTAATCCAAACAAAGTTCCTTTGTCATGCAGAAGATTAAATTCAACATATCTTCCTCTTCTAATTTGTTGCCAGTTTACGTTAAGTTCGTTAAATGTTTCGTTTTTTCTTTTTTCAACAATTGGAATGTAAGAATTTAAAATACATTGCCCCATCTCTTTTATGAATGAAAACCATTTATCCACCGACATTTCATTATTTTCTCTACAATAATCAAAAAACAATCCACCAACACCTCTAGCTTCATTTCTGTGAGAGTTCCAGAAGTATTCATCACATTTTTTTTTATAATTATTATAAAAACTTAAATCATACTTGTCACACGAACTTTTGCAATTTGCATGGAAATGAATAACATCATTTTCAAAAATATAATAAGGAGTAAGATCAAGACCCCCACCAAACCACCGGTCTTTTAAAGCACCATTATTATAGAGTTCAAAGTATCTCAAATTAGCATGAAAAGTAGGAACCATCGGATTTTTAGGATGTAGAACAATACTTATCCCACATGCATAAAAATCAGAATCTTTAGTATTTAACATCGTTGACATTGACTCAGGAAGTTTGCCATGAACTTTAGAAACATTAACTCCGCCTTTCTCAAAAACATTGCCATTTTCAAGAACCATTGTTAGACCTCCTCCTCCTTCAACTCTAGACCAAGAATCTTTTTTAAATTTCCCTAAACCATCAACCTGTTCTAAGGAAGATATTACACTAGCTTGAAGAGAATCTATATATTTAGAAAAGACATTTTTCATTAAGCAGAATAATTTTTAATAGTTTCTACAAAAACCTTAACATTATCAACAGGTGTATTTGGAAGTATTCCATGCCCTAAATTTGCGATATATTTATCTTTTCCAAATTCCTTCAACATTTGAGTCGTCTGTTTTATAAGTTCTTTTTTAGGCGAAAACAATCTGCTTGGGTCCAAATTGCCTTGTAGAGTAATATTGTTTCCTGATAAATAGCGGGCATTTCTAGCTGAACACGTCCAGTCAATCCCAAGTCCAGAAGCACCAATTTTAGAGTATGCATTTATGGAATGCCAACATCCTTTTGGATAGATTATAACAGGTTTAATTTCTTTTAAGGAAGCTGTAATTTGTTCTATATATGGAAATGAAAAAATTTGATAATCTGAGTGAGATAGCACTCCTCCCCATGAATCAAAAATTTGTATTGCATCTACACCTGCTTCTATTTTCTTTTTTAAATAATCTATAGTAATTAAAGTTATTTTATTTAAAAGCATTTCAGCAAGTTCTGGATTTTCAAAACAAAAGTTTTTGGCAATATCAAAGTTTTTTGAACCACTTCCTTGGACCATGTAGCATAAAATTGTCCATGGAGATCCTGCAAATCCAATTAAAGGAATATTTTCAGGAAGCTCTTTTTTAGTCATTCTAACCGCTTCAAAAACATAGTTTAACTTTTCTTCAACATTTTGAATATTTAAATTAATAATATCAGATTTTTTTTTGATAGGATGTTCAATATATGGCCCAAAATTATTTTTCATTTCGACATTAATTCCCATTGCTTGAGGAATTACCAAAATATCGCTAAAGATTATAGAAGCATCCAACCCAATTTGTTTAATAGGCATTAAGGTTATTTCGGTAGCTAATTCAGGCGTTTGACATCTGGTAAAGAAATCGTATTTATTTTTTAAAACCATGAAGTCTGGCAAATATCTTCCTGCTTGTCTCATAATCCATACAGGAGGTCTTTCTACACTTTCTCCTTTAAGAGCTCTTAAAAATAGGGGGGTTTCATTATTAATCATTATTAAATAATTTGATTGTTTTGTTAATTACATTTTCAATTGTGGGTACATTACAACTTAAAACTTTGTCTGAATATTTTTTAGCATAATTTGAAGTTGTTTTACCAATGCATATGCAATATGAATCGTTCAGTAAATTATTTTTCATAAAGCTTTTAATTCCGCTTGGACTATAAAATAATATTGCATCAAAAATTTGATTATGCTTTATGGGATTTGCTAAATTTTTATAAGTTATTAATTCTTTTAATTGTATATTTTTATTCTTAAAAAAATCAGAAAATTTTTCGTTTTTAATTTGACTTCTACAAAAGATAAATTCTTCATTTTTTGCTGTTTTTGATATAAAATCAGCCAAATCAGACGAGTTTTGAGTCATTTTAGCTATTTTTTGCCCTTTTTTAATTAAAAGCGATTTTGTGTTTTTGCCTACACAATAAATCTTATTAAAATATTTGTTAATATTTTTATTTGTTGAAAAGATTGATTCAACAGCATTTTTGCTTGTAAATATCCAACTTCCGTTATGCTCGGGAAGATTAAACTTTAAGGGATGTATGGAAATGAAATCATCATGAAAGAAATCAAATTTTGAATCATTGAAAAGACATCTTAAATCTTCACTTAATTTTTTAGTAGAAAGAATTTTAATTTTTTTCATTTTCTTTCTTTAGTTCCCTGAGAATTTTTTCACCACCATTTTTTAAAATTTTTCTAAATATTTTTTTACTTGCTTCCAAGTCGCTAGAATCAAATGTATCTTCTACTGTTGCTATATTTTTTGAATCTAGAGAGGAAACACTTGCTTTAAAATAAAGTTTATTGTTTTCAATTTTTGCAAATGCTGATATTGGAACAGAACAACCGCCGTTCATTAATTTTAAAAATTCCCTTTCTTGACTAACACAGTGAAATGTTGAATTACATGAAATTGATCTAAGCAAATTATTTAATTCTTTTTCATTTGATCTGGATGTTATAGCTACAGCTCCTTGCGCTGCAGATGGAATCATCCAGTCTAATATCATCTTGTTTTCTAATGATATTGATAATCTGTCAAGGCCTGCCTTTGCAAATATTGCACCGTCCCAATCATTTTTTTCAAGTTTTTTTATTCTAGACTCAACGTTTCCTCTGAGAGATACAATTTTATGATGAGGATATTTATTAAGCCATTGTGTTTTTCTTCTAATGCTGCTTGTTGCAATCGTAAGGTTTTTTTTGAAATCGATATTTTTGCTCTTTAAAACTACTATGTCTTTAGAGCTAGCTCTTTTAAAGACACAGTGAATAGATAAATTTGCAGCTAAATTTACTGGAACATCTTTATAACTATGAACAGCTATATCAATTGTGTTATTAAGTAAAGCTTGATCTAAACTTTTTGTAAAAATTCCGCTGACCCCAAAATCATATAAAGGTGTAATCTGGTTCACATCTCCCTCAGATTTTATTTTAATTATTTCACACTCTATTCCTAGAGTTTCGATTTTTTTTTTAGCATAGTTAGCTTGCCAAAGAGCTAGTTTGCTTTTTCTTGTGCCAATTTTTATTTTAGAAATCATCGTGATTAAGTTGAAAAATTGTTTTTATAGATTCCAATTCTTCTTCAAAATCATCGCTGTCTCTTAAATGATTAGCAACTTGGTTAGTAATTTTTTGAATTAAGTGTTCAGAGACTTCTTTAACACTTGTATCATCAAAAGAGGATGTTTTTTTCTTAAGAATATTGATTTTATTTTCTTGAATTTTTTTTAATTTTATTTTGAGAGCGTTTACAGTTGGAGCAAATTTTCTAGTTTCAACCCACAAATAATAATCTTCCGTTATTTCTTTAATTATTTTTTCAGCATTAGGGATGAATTTTTTTCTGTTTTCTAATGTTTTATTTGTAACCTTAGAAAGGTAATCTAGGTCTAATAAATTTATATTTTTAAAAGAGCCAAGCTTTTCATCAACATTTTTGGGTACTGATAAATCTAAAATAGTAAGCGATTTCGATTTCGAGATCATCTCGCTAATTACGGTTGGTTTGTTGGAAGCGGTAGCTACAATTAAAATATCAGTTTTAGAGACTTGCTTATTTAAATCTGAAATGTTTTTTACTAATACTTCAAATTTACCAGCAATTAATTTTGCCTTTTCTTCAGACCTGTTTATTAGAGTTATATGTTTATTTGAGGTGTGTTTGACCAAATTTTCACAGGTATTTCTTCCAATTTTACCTGTGCCAAACAAAAGAATTTTTTTTGACTTTAAATCTGAAATATTATCTAATATATATCTAACAGCAGCATAAGAAACTGAGGTTGCGCCGGAGGAAATTTTCGTTTCGTTTTTAATTCTTTTGCTTGCGTGCTTGACCATGTTGAATAATCTTTCAAACGACGGATTGACAGCATTCAATTTTTTTGATCTTAAAAAACTATTATTTAGTTGAGCAATAATTTCAAAATCTCCTAAGATCTGACTGTCTAGTCCAGTTCCAACTTTAAAAATATGATTTACCGCCTCTGATCCTCTTAAAATATAACCATACTCTTTAAAATCTTTAATTGAGCCACTTGAATATTTACAAAGTAATTTTATTAGTAAATTTGTATCGAAAGTTGAAGAGTATATTTCAACTCTGTTACAAGTAGAATTGACAATTAAATTATCTATTCCTAATTTTAATGAGTCTTGAACAAGAAGTTTGGATTGGTTTAAATTTAAACTAAACATTCCTCGAACAGATGCATTAGCATTTTTATAACTTATACCAATAACATTAAATAAAGGGGCTTTCAAATAATCAATTATTTTCAATGTAAAAATAATATTCGATTTAATTAAAAAATAACGCTACAGGTTCTATAAATAACTCCACAAGTTTTTTATTTCAAAGAGTAGTCACATAATGTATTTTTTTTATATTTTTACAGAAGTAATGTTGAATTTAAACTGATTTAATTTAGAACGCTTCTAAATTAAAAAATTTATTTAAATGGATTTAAAAAATATCGCAAAAGGAGCTACTGAAAGCTTTACAATAGATGATGGACTAATTTTATTAAAACAAACTAATGATAATGAGTTTGAATCAAATTTTAATTTCAATATTGGAAAAGATTATATTCAGTTTCATTTTTGCATTAAAGGTTCATCTAAATTTTTGTTTAACCAAGGATCTTATATTTTCAATGTGGATAATGAAAATTCAATTCTTTTATATAATCCAAATAAAGAATTGCCAATAGATCTTTTGCTTTATAGAAACAGTCAGGTACTTTCAATATTAATTTCAATTAAAAAATTCCATAGTTTATTTTCTAATCAATCAGATCAAATTTCTTTTCTGAACAATGATAACATTGGAAATAAACTCTATAAAGAGAAAAAAATTGGCCCAATGATTGCTATTATAATCAATCAAATGTATCAGCAATCTTTAAATCTAACTATGTACAAATTGTATTTAAGGGGAAAAGTTTTCGAACTCATGAGTTTGTATTTTAGTAAGGATAAAGAAATGGATATAGAACAATGTCCATTTTTAGCTGATGATAATAACATAAAAAAAATAAAAAAAGCAAAGGAAATTATTATTTCTAGAATGATTGAGCCACCAACGCTTGTAGAGCTTGCCAAAGAAGTTGATATAAGTCTAAAGAAATTAAAACAGGGTTTTAAGCAAGTTTATGGAACTTCTGTTTTTTCTTTTTTAATTGATTATAAAATGCAAACATCCAAAAGATTTTTATCTTCAGGGAATTACAATGTTAATGAAGTAGCTCTTAAAGTGGGTTATAGCACAGCTACTCATTTCATAAACGCTTTTAAAAAAAAATTCGGAACTACACCAAAAAAATATCTAATGTCAATTTAATTATATGAAAGGAGCTTTACTAATTAATTTAGGTTCACCTGATAGTACAGAAACTAAAGATGTAAAAAAATATTTAAAAGAATTCTTAATGGATGAGAGAGTTATTGACGAACCATTATGGTTAAGAACAATCTTAGTTAAAGGAATTATTTTGAACTTTAGACCTAAAAAGTCTGCAAAAGCCTACAAAAAAATCTGGTGGGATGAAGGATCGCCCTTAATCGTTCTTTCTTACAGACTTTTAGAAAAAGTAAAGGAAACAACATCTATTCCAGTAGCTCTTGCAATGCGATATGGAAAACCTTCCATTCATTCAGGTATTAAAGAATTGGTTGAAAAAGGAGTAACAGAAATTTTACTTATACCCCTTTATCCACAACATGCAATGGCATCAACTGAGACTATTTTAGTTTTAGCTGAAAAAATTAAAAATGAATTTTTTCCTCAGGTTGAATTCACCAATTTACCAGCTTTTTATAATCATAAAGATTATATAAGAGTCCTTTCTAATTCAATCCAAAATCATTTGAAAAATAAAGAATGGGACCATTTGCTTTTTTCTTACCACGGAATACCAGAAAGACACATTAGAAAAACAGACATTACAAAATCACATTGTAAAATTGATGGTAGTTGCTGTAAGAAAACATCACCTGCACATCAATTTTGTTACAGACATCATTGTTACGAAACAACCAAACAGGTTGCTGAATATTTGGAGCTTAAAGAAGGGACATATTCTAGTTCTTTTCAGTCCAGATTAGCAGGTCAACCATGGCTTAAACCATACACTGATAAAGTTGTAGAAAATTTTGCTCAAACAGGAACAAAAAATCTTGCAATCGTTACTCCTGCTTTTGTTTCAGATTGTTTGGAAACTTTAGAAGAAATTGGAATGGAAGCAAAAGATGATTTCATTGAAAAAGGTGGCGAAAAATTTCATGTAGTTCCTTGTTTAAATGACGACAAAGAGTGGGTAAAGACTTTAAGTAGATGGGTTGATGAATGGGCAAATATTGAATAATTAATATACAGTTTGGAATATTTTAATTACATAAAATCGCTACATATTATCTTTGTAATAACATGGTTTGCAGGACTTTTTTATATACCAAGGCTATTCATTTATTTCATAGAAGCATCAGAAAAACCTAATCCAGATAAAAAAATTTTAATGGATCAGTTTTCGGTAATGATGAATCGTTTATGGTTTATAATAACATGGCCATCGTCAATATTAGCAATATTATTTGGACTTTGGATGATTGTTTTAGTCCCAAATTGGTTATTTGAAAACTGGATGATAGCCAAGCTAGTGTTTGTCGCAGCGTTAGTTGGATATCAATTAAAAACCCATTTTATTTTAAAAGAATTACAGTTAGGAGTAATAAAATATTCCTCTAGTTTTATGAGAATGTGGAATGAAATAACTAGTGTTATATTAGTATCAGTAGTATTTTTAGTAGTTTTAAAAAACAATATAAATATGCTAAAGCTTACTCTTGGCCTAATAATATTTATAGTTTCTTTACTGATTTTAATAAAATTGTATAAAAAATTTAGAAGTTGAATAATAAATTAAATTTTAACACGAATTTATCTCTAAGAGCAAGAATTTTTTTAGCTATGACAGTAATAGTTGTAGCTACTTTTGTTTTGATATCGCTGATTACAATTCCGCAATTTAAAACTCAATCTGAAAAGTATCATTCAAAAAGATTAGAGAGAAAAGAAGCTCAAATTCAACGTAGTATTGCATATTTTTCTCGAGAATCTGAATCACAGTTAAACCCGAAAAAATTAGATTCAATTTTGAGTGAAAAAATTTATCAAGTCTCAGATGTTCAAAGTGTCAAGTTTAGTATATATTCTTTGGACGGGAATTTAATTAATTCTACGTTGCCTAAAAACGATATATCATTTATAAACAAAGAGCTTTTAACTAAAATTCTTACTCAAAAAGATTCTAAAATTATTCAAATTACTCAAAGAGAAAATGCGCAATATAGATCATCTTTTTCTTTAATTTTAGACGATAATTTTAATCCACTTTGGATTTTAAACCTTCCTTATTATGATGATGATAATTTAAATTCATATGAGTTGGACTCTTTTCTTATAATACTAGGTGAAGTTTATTTCTTCCTTTTTATACTTTCAATTATCATTTCATATTTTGTTTCTCAGTACATGACAAAGGCAATTTCTGAAATTGCTTTAAAAATGAAACAAACACGTTTAGATAAAAGAAATTCTAAAATTAAAATAAAGGCTAGGAGTAAAGAAGTTAATAGTTTAGTAGAATCGTATAATAATATGGTAGATATGCTTGACAAAAACGTTCAAGAATTATCAAAATCTAATAAAGAGCAAGCTTGGCGAGAAATGGCTAAACAGGTTGCGCATGAAATCAAGAATCCTTTAACTCCAATGAAACTTAGTGTTCAAAGTTTTGAAAGAGATTTTAGTAATGATAAAAAGAATAAAGAGAAAGTAGAGGACTTTACCCAAACAATTATTCAGCAAATTGACACAATGAGTTCTATAGCATCTGCTTTTTCAAATTTTGCAGAGATGCCTACTCAACAAGGGGAAAAATTAAATATTGTTAAAGCAGTCAGATTATCTTTAGAGATTTTTAAAGAAAAACATATTGTTTTTGAATCTGAAAACGATAAATTAATTGTTGTCATAGACAGGCCTCAAATTGTAAGGATAATGACTAACTTAATTAAAAATGCAGTTCAGGCATGTGAAAGTATAAAATCACCAACAATCAAAGTTTCTATAAAAAAATTATCAAAATCTGTCCGTATTATTGTTAAAGATAACGGAGCAGGTATACCCGAAAATATTAGAAAAAACATTTTTCAACCTAACTTCACTACAAAATCTGGAGGAATGGGATTAGGGTTAGGCATGGTTAAAAACCTAGTCAATTCATATGAGGGTAAAATCGATTTTGAATCAAAAATTAATAAAGGGACAAGCTTTAGAATTACTTTTCCACTATCGGATTAGCAAAATTGATCGTAAGCTTGTTTGAGGTTATCACTTATAATTTCAGCAGACCTACCTTCAATATGATGTCTTTCAAGCATATGAACAAGTTCACCATCCTTAAATATAGCTATACATGGCGATGAAGGCGGAAAAGGAATCATTAACTTCCTTGCTGCATCTGTCGCTTCTTTATCAACTCCAGCAAAAACAGTAAATAATTTAGCAGGTTTTTTTTCGTTAATTAAAGACGATTTAACGCCTGGACGTGCATTGGCAGCAGCACAACCACAAACAGAATTTACGATTAAGACGGCTGTTTCACTGTTTGTAACCTGGTCATTAACATCATTAGAATTTGTAAGTTCAACAAATCCTGCAGAGGTTAAATCTTCTCTCATTGGTTTAACTAGTTCAGCTGGATACATATTTAATAATTTAATTATAACAAAGATAATAAAGAATGATCAAAATGTATGTATTAAATTCATCGGACATTTGTAAATTTGAATAAATTATTTTAGAAATGAACAAATGGATATTCGCTTTACTTGGATATACTTTTTTTAGATTGCCAGGAGCTGCTTTGGGGTTTTTTATAGGATCTTTTTTTAAGTCGGGAGTTAGTAAAATATCTAATAAAGATTTTGAAATTAATTTACTAGCTCTAGCTTCAATGGTGATTAAAGCAGACGGTAAAGTCACTCAAAATGAATTAGATTTTGTGAGAACATATTTTGTTACTGCTTATGGAAAAACTAGAGCAAATGAAGTTTTTAAAATTTTCAATCAGAATGTAAAAAACAAAGGAATAGCTCTAAATAAAATATCAACGCTATTTAATGTTGCTTTAAATTATGAAAGCCGACTTCAAGTGATTCATTTTTTATTTGGAATTGCTAAGGCTGATGGAACAATAAGTAAATTAGAAATTGAAAAATTATTAGAGTTCTCAAATTTATTTAAACTATCCTATGCAGATTTTTTAAGCATTAAAGCTATGTTTATTAAAGAAACAGATGGTGCTTATAAAATTTTAGAGTTAGAAAAATCTGCAACTAATGAACAGGTTAAAAAGTCATACAGAGACTTAGCAAAAAAACATCATCCTGATAAAGTTCAACACCTTGGAGACGTATATGTTAAGGCTGCTCAAGATAAATTTCAACAAATTCAAAAAGCTTATCAAAATATTAAAGATGAAAGGGGTTTTTAATTATATTTAAAACATGTACGATTTAATATTTTATTTAGAATTGGGACTTTTTCATGTACTAGATTGGTCAGCAATTGATCATTTGCTTTTTTTATGTGCTCTGACAATAGTATATACTTTTAAAGATATCAAAACAGTTTTCTGGGTTGTAACCTTCTTTACTTTTGGTCACACTTTGTCTTTGATTTTGTCAACATTTAAAATAGTCAATCCACCCTCTCAACTTATCGAGTTTTTAATTCCAACAACAATAATTTTAACAGCTTTATATAACATAATATTTTATAAAAAGAATCAAAACAGTTTTTTTGAATATATGTTTTCAATCTTTTTCGGCCTTATACACGGCTTTGGGTTTGGAAATTATTTTGAAATGTTAACAGACTCTTTGGAATCAAAAGTATTTCCTTTGTTAGGTTTTGCTGCAGGAGTTGAAATATCTCAATTAATTATAGTATTAGCCATATTAATTATTAATACAATTTCAAATAAAATTAATTTAATACTACAAAAAAAGTCTATTTTAACTGACCATCTAATTCAAGCAAAGCTGGTGTCAGTTATTATAATACTATTATCTTTAAATTTGATTTACGAAATGATTTAGTATGAACTCAGCAAAACAAAAAAAATATGATATTGCCTACTTAAAAATGGCTCAAGAGTGGTCTAAACTATCTCATTGTAAAAGAAAACAAGTTGGAGCATTAATTGTAAAAGATAAAATGATAATATCCGATGGATATAATGGGACTCCAACTGGATTTGAGAATACATGTGAAGACGAAGAAAATTACACAAAGTGGTATGTTTTACATGCTGAAGCTAATGCTATAATGAAAGTAGCTTCATCCACTCAATCAAGTAAAGATTCGACACTCTATATCACAATGTCTCCTTGTAAAGAATGTAGTAAGTTGATATTCCAATCAGGGATAAAAAGACTAGTTTATAATATTGAATACAAAGACAAAACTGGATTAGATTTTCTAAAAGAATCAGGGCTTGAAATTACTCACATTAAAAAACTTGAAGTTTAACTTCTTTTATTTTTTATTTTTTTTGATATAAATAAAATGACCATAAGAAGAATTGTGCATGCGCAAGCTAATGCACCTGCTAGCCCGATTTTGCTATCATTAGAAAAAATATTTTCAAAATCTATTTTGGTTAGATTAAAAACAAAAAGTAAAATTGCTATTGTTATAAAGAAATAAATTTTTTTCATATTAAAATAAATCTTGGATATTACTTGCAAATAATTTCACTGCAATTGCCATTAAAATTACACCAAATATTTTTCTTATTACACCAATCCCTGATTTTCCAAAAATTCTTTCAATTTTTTCAGAGAACTTTAAAACCAAATAAACAAATAAAATATTAACCAGAATAGCAATAATAATATTTATTAGCTCAAATTCTGCTCTTAATGATAATAGTGTGGTTAAAGTTCCTGCTCCTGCAATTAAAGGAAAAGCAATTGGAACTATTGAGGCTGTCTCAGGTGTTTCATCTTTATAAATTGAGATGCCTAGTACCATTTCTAGTGATATAAAAAAGATTACAAAAGCGCCAGCTACAGCAAAAGAATTAACATCAATTCCTATAATATTTAAAATTTCTTCACCAACAAATAAAAATGCAATCATTATTATCACAGAAAAAAGTGAGGCTTTCTCGGACTGAATATGTCCAACCTTTTTTCTTAACTCAATAATTATTGGGACACTTCCAACAATATCAATAACAGCGAAGAGGATCATTCCAACCGTAAAAATTTCTTTTAAATTAATCATCAATTTTTTTTGCAAATATAATTTATATCTAAAATATTTGATTAACTATTTTCTTAATTTCACACAATGTTTAGGATTGGTAAAACTTTAGTTTCTGAAGAAATAATTGAAAATAATTTTCATTGTAATATTTCAAAATGTAAAGGAGCGTGCTGTGTCGAAGGCACAGCTGGGGCACCATTAGAAAAAATTGAAGCAGAAAATTTAACGCAAAATTTTGATAAAATTTCTAAATATCTTTCTCATAGAGCAAAAAAAACTATCAATTCTAATGGGAAGTATGTGACTTTAAGTGATGGAAAATTAGAAACTCCTTTGATTGATTCAAAAGCATGTGTTTATGTTCATTATGAAAAGAACGGATCTTTATCTTGTGGAATAGAAAAAGCTTATGTTAATAACGAAATAAGTTTTAACAAACCAATTTCTTGTCATTTATACCCTGTTAGAGTTAAAGAATATTCAGAATTTACAGCTGTAAATTATCACAACTGGTTTATATGCTCTGATGCTTGTAGTTTGGGGAATGAATTAAAAAAACCAGTTTTTGAATTTGTGAAAGAAGCATTGATTAAAAAATTTGGTAATGAGTGGTTTTTAGAACTTGAAAGAATAGCAAAAAATAAAAATAAATAGTTCATTGAAAAAGGATACAAGTATTTATTTGATATAACTATTTAACAATCAATTAATTGCGTTTTAAAAGATTCTGAATTAACAAAACGGAGCATTTTCAAATTGTTAAGAACTAAGCAGGTTTGTGAATAAATACTACTTTTATTTTTGGTAACATTTTAGAATCTTTGTGTTAAACAATAAACATAGATTTATTATTTTTTTAAAATTAAAAAGTAATTAATATTTCTTTTGTTAAACCGTTTTCACAAATAAACGTCAATATTTAATTGTTGGATGTTTTTTTGGCTTTACGTGATTAAAAATCAGTTGTAATAGAAGTAGTAGTTGTTAATAATTAGCAAATAAAACTTTAAATAATTAAAGTTAGAGGCATATAATTCTCTTTTTTTTAATTAATAAATATTAAAAAAATAACAAAAATTTTTGTTAAAAATTTTGTTAAGAACTTATAGTGTCACTATTTAAAAATGATGAAATAAATTAGATATTTTTATATATCACAAGAATTAAAAATTTTGAACCAAATGAAGATAGATCAAATAATTAAGAGAGATTTCAACACAAAAACTTTTCATCTTGACAAGGTTACAGAGGCAATTCATAAAGCAATGGTAGCAGTTGAAGTTGGCACTTATGAAAATGCACAAGACATTGCATTGTCAGTTTACAAAACATTAATAGATCGTAAAAACGAGTATAAAGAATATATCCCAACAATTGAAGAGGTTCAGGATATTGTAGAGACACATTTGATGGAAAGTAAGTTCCCAGAAGTCGCAAAAGCATATATTTTATATCGAAACAAAAGAAGCCAAAAAAGAGAATCTGATATTTTCGAAAAACGAATTAACTTAAAGCCATACGAATATCCCCACCTCTATGAATATGTCCCAGCCATAAGACATTCTTATTGGATTCATTCAGAATTTAATTTTACAAGTGATATTCAAGATTTTAAATCTCGCTTAACTGAATCAGAAAGAAGTGCGATCAAAAACACAATGTTGGCAATTTCTCAAATTGAAGTGGCTGTCAAATCTTTTTGGGGAGATCTTTATCATAGAATCCCAAAACCAGAGATTGGATCAGTAGGATCAACGTTTGCAGAAAGCGAAGTTAGACATGCAGATGCTTATTCTCATTTATTAGAAATATTAGGATTGAACTCTGAATTTAAAGAGCTTAAAAAGAAACCAAGTATTATGAAAAGGGTGCGATACTTAGAAACAGCACTTAAAAATTCAAAAAGTGATGATGATAAAGAATATGCTGAATCTATTCTTTTGTTTTCATTATTTATTGAACATGTTTCTTTATTTTCTCAGTTCTTAATTATCATGGCTTTCAATAAGCACAAAAATATGTTGAAAGGTATTTCTAACGTGGTAGAGGCGACATCCAAAGAAGAGCAAATTCACGGAGACTTTGGTATTGATTTGATCAAAATCCTTCAAAAAGAACATCCTGAGTGGTTTACGCCAAAATATCATGAAGATATTCAAAACTTGTGTAAACAAGCTTTTGAAGCAGAGCAAGATGTCGTGGATTGGATTTTCGAAAAAGGAGAGCTAGATTTTTTACCGAAAAACGTAATTAATGAGTTTTTAAAAAATAGATTCAATAACTCTTTAGAAAGCATAGGAATTGATAAAGTATTTGAGGTCGATCAAAATTTAGTTTCTGAAACTGAATGGTTTGACGATGAGATCATAGGCACTAAACATGGAGATTTTTTTGTAAAAAGATCTATCAATTATAGCAAAAGAAGCCAAAGTATAACAAATGACGACCTATTTTAAGACATGCAGACAAAAACAACAATCGAACAGGAACAAATAAATTCATCCCAAGATTCAACTCAAGCAAGAGAAGAATCAAATCAAAGAATGAATCTGATTTCTGAAAAACCATTTGAGTGGCTTAATGAAAATAGCAGAAAATTTCTAGCTGCTGGGTACTTAGGTGAGGGATTATGTGCAGAAGAACGTATTGCTAATATTGCAAAAAGAGCAGAAAGTATTCTTCAAATGCCAGGCTTTGCTGATAAATTTTATTATTATATGTCAGAAGGTTATTATTCACTGGCTTCACCTGTTTGGTCAAACTTTGGAAAAGAACGTGGTTTACCAATCAGCTGTTTTGGTTCTCATATTGATGATGATATAGGTAATATTTTATATACTCAATCTGAAGTGGGTATGATGTCTAAATTAGGAGGAGGAACCTCAGGGTATTTTGGCAAAATTAGACCACGAGGGGCTGCAATAAAAAACAATGGGGAAGCATCAGGAGCGGTTCATATTATGAGATTGTTTGAATCTATGGTAGACGTTGTAAGTCAAGGTTCGGTAAGACGAGGGCGTTTTTCGCCTTATTTACCAATTGATCATGCTGATATTATGGAATTCTTGGAAATAGGATCAGAAGGTAATCCTATCCAAGAATTAACTCATGGAGTCACTGTAACTAATGACTGGATGCAAGAGATGATCGATGGCGATGTTGAAAAAAGAACAGTTTGGGCTAAAGTTTTACAAAGCCGTGGGGAAATGGGATATCCTTATATTTTCTTTACAGATAATGCCAATAATGGTGCTGCTGATGTGTACAAAGACAAAAACTTACCAATCTATGCAAGTAACTTATGTACAGAAATAATGTTGCCCTCAAATCATGATTGGTCTTTTGTTTGTGTTTTGTCAAGTATTAATTTATTACATTATGATAAATGGAAAGATACTGATGCCGTTCAAACTATGGTTTATTTTCTGGATTCGGTAATTACAGAATTTTTAGAAAAATTAGAGTCCTACAAGAACTCCCCTGACAGAGAGGATCAACAAACATTTCTGTTCATGGAAAGAGCATATAATTTTGCAAAAGAAAATAGAGCATTAGGAATGGGAACTCTAGGATGGCACTCTTTACTACAATCTAAAATGTTGCCTTTTGATAGTCAACAGGCATACGATTTAAATAGTGAGGTTTTCAAAACTCTAAAAGAGTATTCTTACAAAGCTTCTGAACACTTGGCAGAAAAGTTTGGAGAACCAGAATTACTTAAAGGATATGGCAGAAGAAATGCGACTTTAAATGCTATAGCTCCAACAACATCATCTGCTTTTATATTAGGGCAAGTATCT